>JARXKQ010000056.1 GCA_030271555.1 Chloroflexota bacterium
TCGCCGTAGCGCTTGGAGACGTGGCGCAGCTCGAGCTCGACCGCGTTCATCGTGCTTGGCCCGGATGCATCGGGGGACCGTATACGCTTGGACCGTGGAGGGCGAGAGCGCCATCATCGTGCCCATTGCCGTGCCGGCGACGGTCTCGCAGTTGCGCGCCAGGATGGATCCGTCGGCCGCGCAGGGAGTGCCCGCGCACGTGACTCTGCTCTACCCGTTCATGCCAGTCGACGGCCTGGATGACGCGGTCCGCCGCGCCGTCAGCCGGATCGTTGCCGCCGAACTGACGTTCACCGTGCGCTTCAACCGCATCGGCCGATTCCCCAACGTGGTCTACCTGCCGCCCGAGCCGGCCGACCCATTCCAGCGCCTGACTGCGGCGATTGCTGCGGAATTCCCCGACTACCCGCCGTACCTGGGTGTCTACGAGACGGTGGTGCCCCACATGACAGTCGCCCAGGACGTGCCCGATGACTTCTATGCCGCGGCCGAGCACGCGCTGCCCGCCGCTTTGCCGATAAAGCAGATCGTGCGCGAGGCATGGCTGATCGGGCACATGCCGGAGCAGCCGTGGCACACCCTCTGGCGGTTGCCGCTGGGGGAGCCGCCGCGCGGGTAGACTCGCGCCATGCCACAGATTCATCTCCGCGCCGAACGCGGTGACTACGCGCCACTCGTCCTCATGCCGGGCGACCCGGGCCGCGCCACGATGATGGCCGGGCTCCTCGATGGCGGCCTCGAGCAGGCAAAGCTCGTCAACCAGCACCGCTCGCTGCTCGGGTACACGGGCACCTACAAGGGCAAGCCGGTGAGCATCCAGACGAGCGGCATTGGCACGCCGTCCTTCTCGATCGTGATGGAAGAGCTGCTGATGTTGGGCTCGACGACGTTCATCCGCACTGGAACGTGCGGCGGCATCGCGCGCGGCCTCAAAACTGGTGACGTGGTCGTCGCGACGGCGTCCGTGCCCATGGACGGCTCGACGCGGACCTACCTGCACGGCGATCCCTTCGCTCCGGCCGCGGACTTCGAACTGACGCGGGCGTTGATTGATGGCGCGCGCGCGAAAGGCATCGATCCCCATCCGGGCGTCGTCCAGTCAGTCGACGTCTTCTACAACCCCGATTCCGACTATGCCGCCAAGATGCGCAGCCGCGGTGTCATCGCGGTCGAGATGGAGGCGTCGGCGCTGTTCTACCTCGCGATGCGCGAGCAGGCGCGCGGCCAGGCCGTCCGCGGCGGCTGCATCCTCACCGTCAGTGACACGCTCATCAAGGACGACGATGTCGTGGGCGCCGACTACATGTCGCTCGATGCGCTGGAGGCCGCGACCATGAAGATGATCGAGATCGCGCTGGAGGCGGGCACATCGCTCGCGTGACCCGGCAGTGACGATGATCCCAATCGGGCTGAACCCAACGACCATCGGCGTCTCATCGGCGTGGTGGCGCGAGACCGCGATCGCGGCTGAGCAGGCTGGCTTCAAGGGCGTCTGGTCATGGGACCACTTCGTGTCGCGCGGCAAGAAAACGGATCCGGTGCTCGAGTGCTGGACGACGCTCACCGCGGCCGCCGCCGTAACGAGCACCCTCAAAGTCGGTTCCTTCATCAACAACGTCATGAACCGCAACCCCGCGGTGCTCGCGCGCATGCTGGCGACGCTGTGCGATCAGGCGCTGGGTCGGGTCGAGCTGGGCATAGGAGTCGGTGGCTCCGGTCCGGAGCTCACTTCGTACGGCATCGACTTACCCGAGCCAGGCGTCCGTGTCCGGATTCTCGAAGAGGCAGTGGCGGTCATTCGGTTGCTTTTGGCGGGCGGGCCGGCCGACTACCAGGGCGAGTTCTTCTCACTCCATGAGGCCTACGCGTTCCCGACGCCGCAGCCGGCGCCGCGGATCATCGTCGGCGGCGAGAAGCCCGGTGGCGCGCGGCTGGCTGCTCGGGTGGGCGACGGCTGGACCACCAACGGCACCGACTACGAGCAGCTGCTGCCGGTCCACCTCGAGGAGCTGGCCCGCGTGGGTCGATCACGTTCTGATGTCGTCCACCTGATCGCAGTCGATTTGGCGCGTGACGTCGAGCTCGCTGAGCAGCCGCTCATCGCGGACATGGCCACGTTCTTGGGGAAGTGGCACGACCGCGGCGCCGATGAGGTCGTCGTCTCGTGGGTGCGCGTGCATGAGCGAGACGCGCTGCTCGACGCTGCCGTGCGGGCGGGTCTGGCGGGCTCGCGCTAGGCTGGCCGGGTGATGTCCGCAACCGTCGATCTGACCCAGCCGCACGACAGTTGCATCCGCTGCGGCCGGCCCACGCCGCTGGGCGTTGCGCTGTGTGAGCGCGACAACCCGGCGCACATCAAGGGACCCAGCCCCACGCAGGTTCACGGCACGATCCTGTTCGGCGTGCTGGGCGGCTTTGTCGTGCTGCTGCTACTGCTGCGGCTCGCGAGCGCCGGCATAGGGCCCTTCCCGTCGGCACTGAACGCGGTTGCGACGCGCGGCGATGGTGGCCTCGAGGTGGTCGTGTCGGTGACCAACAACGGCAGCCGCGCGTCGGGTGCGAGCTGCCGCGTCACTGCGGCGGGCATGCCCGACTTCCGCGACTACGTCTTCTTCACTCCGGCGATTCCCGCGGGCACGACCCAGTCATTCACCCAGGCCGTGCCGCCGCTCCCCAGTGGACAGGCGTTGCCCGCGTCGGTCACCCTCGCGGTGCGCTGCAACTAGCCGGCGCCTGACCCCGCCGCGGCGGCTTCTGTAGGCGGCCCCCCGGCGCTTCCGAGCGCCTGACGATTGCTGATGAACAGGCCGTTGACGGCCGCGCCCGCGACGAGCAGCCCAGCGGCCGTGATCATCGCCAGGTGGAACGCCTCAGTCGAGGCGCCGTGCAGGGCAACGACCGTCTCCGCGTTTGCCCCGGCCGGTGGCGGATTGAGCGGCTGATAGGCGGCCCGCACGGCGGGGTCATTGATATCGAGGTAAGCCGCCCTCGACAGCAACGTCTGGTAGAACGAGATGCTGATCACGATGAAGATGACCGCGCCCGCGAGCTGAGGCCCGACGCGCGAGATGGCGTTGTTGATCGCGCTCGCAAGGCCCGCCTGGCGGCCCGGAACCGACCGCATCAAGGCCGTGGTCAACGGCGCAACCATGATCGAGATGCCCAGCCCAAAGAGCAGGTACGCCGGGAAGATGTCCGTCCAGTAGGCGAGCGGTGGCAGCCAGGATGCTGAATCGCCCAGCTCCAGGTGCCAGGGCGTCGAGTCGGCCGGAATTCGCGCCAGCCAGAGCAGGGCCACGGCCATCAGCAGAGGTCCCACGGTCATGAACCAGCGCGGCCCTACACGCGCGGAAAGCGCCCCCCAACGCGTCGAGAGGAAGATCAGGAAGAGCGTGCCCGGAATGGAGCCCAGCCCGATGGCGGTCGCCGAGTACAGCAGCGTGCCCTGGGTGAAGAGGGGCAGGAAGAAGAACGCCACGTACAGCGCGCCGTAGATGAGCAGCGTCGAGACGTTGGTCACGCTGAAGTTGCGCGAGCGGAACATGCCCAGTGGCACCAGCGGGTTGCTCTTCCGGTTGAAGTAGAACGGCAATGCGATCGTGCAGGCGGCGCCCAGGCCCAGCGCCGCCCACGCCAGGGCGTCGTGCCACTGCCGCTGCTGGCCGTAGATCGCGCCGAAGCTCAGGCCGCCCACCGCGAGCGCGACGAGCAGCGCGCCCAGCCAGTCGAAGTTGCCGCTCGCATGTTCGTCGCGGCTCTCGCGCCCGTAGCGCAGCGCGGCATACACGGCGATCGCGCTCAAGGGCAGGTTGAGCAGGAAGACCCAGCGCCACGAGAGGTTGTCTACCAGCAGCCCGCCGACCAGCGGGCCGAAGATGGGCGCCACGCCCGTCGCCGCCGCCCAAACGCCAACGGCCCAGCCCTGCTCTTCGCCCTCGAAGGTGTTGGTCAGGATGGCCAGGGATCCGGGCACCAGCACCGCGCCGGCCGCGCCCTGCACGATCCGGGCGAGGACGAGGACTTCCAGGTTGGGTGCGATGGCGCACAGCAGCGACGTCACGCCGAAGCCGATAAGGCCGATGACGAAGATGCGCCGCCGGCCGAAGTAGTCGGACAGCGCTCCGGCAAGGACCAGCAGTGCCGCCAGTGACAGCAGGTAGCCGAACTGGATGTAGTTCTGCGCCTCGAGTACGTCGAGGAAGAGGCGCGGCTCCTTGCCGATCGCCGGCAGGGCGACGCTGAGCACGGCCGAATCGAGGAAGACGGCACTCGAGCCGAGCACGGCCGCCAGCAGGGTCCAGTTCTTGTGGGTCATCGGGAGCGCCATCCTACAATCGGCCGCGTGCCCCGCCCGCCGCGCATCGCGCTGACGCTGTCGCGTCCCGATTCACCGGCGCGGGTCGATTCGCGCGACTTCTATGTGACCGCGCTGCAGGCCGCTGGCGCGGACGTGGTCGAGCTCTACCCCGGTGACGTGATGCCGTACGACGTTGACGGTCTGCTGCTCGCCGGTGGTGGCGACATTGATCCGGCGCGCTACGGCGAGGCGAACGCGGGCTCGCACCACATCGAGGAGTCGCGCGACGAGCTGGAATTCGGCGCATACCAACGGGCGACGGAGCTGGGTGTTCCAGTGCTGGGCATCTGCCGCGGCTTCCAGGTGGTGAACGTCGCGCACGGCGGGAAGCTGCTCCAGGACGTGGCGGGCCATGAGGGACCGCCCGACGGCGAGACCTGGGTCAATGCGCACGAGGACGTCGTGCCCACAGCCGGGTCGCGTCTCGCTACGGCTACGGGCGGCGCGCCGCTCACGGTCAATTCGCACCATCACCAGGTCGTGACCAACGCCACGCTGGGCGCCGGCCTCGTACCGACCATGAACATGGGCGAATACGTCGAGGCCTTCGAGTCAAACGACGGCCGCTGGCTCGTGGGTGTGCAGTGGCACCCTGAGCGAGCCCATGAGGTGTCGGCTGACGCGACGGGCATCATCAAAGCTTTCGTGGAGCAAGCGGCGAGTCGGTGAAACAGGAACTACAGGTGGCGGTCGACGCCGCGCGCAAGGCGGGCAAGCTGCAGATGGAGCGCTACGAGAAGCTCGAGCGCATCGTCCACAAGTCCGAACACGACGTGGTCACCGAGGTCGACGAGCTGTCCGAACAGCTGATCATCGGTGCCATCCGCGACGCCTTTCCGACCGACTCCTTCCTGGCCGAGGAATCGGGCCACCATGCCGGTACGTCTGAGGCTGACATGGCGGTTGGTCGGGTGTGGGTCATCGATCCGCTCGACGGCACCATCAACTACGCCAACGGCATCCCCTTCTTCTGTTGTGCGATCGGCCTGTCGATCGACGGCCAGGCGGTGTTGGGCGTCGTGTATGACCCGGTGCGCGACGAGCTGTTCAGCGCGACGGCCGGCGGGGGAGCGACGCTCGATGGCGAGCCCGTGCGGCTGCCAGTGAAGGAGCGGCTCGTTGACTGCGTCGCGTCGTTGTCGCTGCCGCGGCGCGGCTGGGCGAAGCGCGATATCGGGGTGCGGCGCAGCATCCGCGTGTCGCGCTCGATGGGCAGCGCGGCCCTCGCGCTGACCTATCTGGCCAACGGCCGCTTCGATTTGTTCATCCAGTCGGGTGGCATGTCGACGTGGGACATCTGCGCCGCTGGGCTCATTGCCGCAGAAGGCGGGGCGCGGCTGACGACGCTCGACGGCGGCCCGTGGTTCGATATCAACAAGCCGACCAAATCGATCGGGCTGCTGGGGGCGGCGCCGGTACATCACCAGACACTCTTGGAGCTGTTGCGATGACGTCTATTCCGGTCGCAGGTCTCAATCACGCCGTGCTCTACGTGCGCGACCTGGACGTGGCGGTCAACTTCTACGCGTCGGTCTTCGGCTTTGAAGTGGTTGATCGCATGCGCAACTTCGCGTGCTTCCTGCGCGCGGCCGGCGGCGCGAACCATCACGACCTGGGGCTGTTCGCGGTAGGGCCCGCCGCGCCCCGACCGCCGCGCGGCTCAACCGGCCTATATCACCTCGCATGGGAAGTGCCGCGCATCGAGGACCTGGCGCTGGCCGCGCAGGTGCTCAGCGAGGCCGGCGCGATGGGTGGCGCGAGCGATCACGGCGTGTCCAAGTCGCTGTACGGTCAGGACCCCGACGGCAACGAGTTCGAGATCATGTGGCGCGTCCCGCGCGAGCAGTGGGGCGACATGGAGAAGAACGCCGGCATTGCGCCGCTCGACCTGGAAGCCGAGGTGCGCAAGCACGGCGCGAAAGTCACCGAGTGACGGCATGGCCACCCGCGGGATGGAAGCCTTACAGCGACGTCCACCACGGCAATAACACGATCAGTGGCACGGTCCTGGTCTGGCCCAGGATCGAGGGCGCGCCCGGTATCCCGCCACGCGAGATGCAGGCGTATCTGCCACCGTCGCTGGCAGCATCGATGGCGGCGGGGGAGCCTGTGTCACGCCGCTACCCGGTGCTCTATTTCATGGACGGCCAGAACGTGTTCGACGCACGGACTTCTTACATCGGCGTCGAGTGGGGCGCGGACGAAGCGCTCGAAGATCTCGCCAAGGAAGGCACGGAGGCGATCGCGGTCGCCGTCTGGAATCACGGCGACGATCGGATGGACGAGTACAACCCGTGGCTCTCAACGCTGGACTGGCGCGATCGGCCGCAGCCCATGGGCGGCAAGGGCGATGCCTACCTCGAGTGGCTGGTCGGCACCGTCAAGCCCATCGTTGATCGCTCTTTCCCCACGCGTGCCGAGCGCGAAGCGACCGGCATCATCGGCTCGTCGATGGGCGGGCTGATCTCGCTCTACGCGTTGTTCGGGCAGCGCGCGGTCTTTGGGCTGATCGGCTCGATGAGCCCGTCCGTGCGCTGGAGCGACTACAGGATCGTGACGCTCATCGAGGACGCGCCACTGCCTGTGGCGCGCATCCATCTCGACATGGGCTGGCGCGAGTGGAAGGGCATGACGCGCGACGCCCGGAAGGTGCGCGACGCCCTAATGGCGCGCGGCATGGTGCTCGACCGTGATCTGCACTACGTCGAGGAGCGCAACGC
>JARXKQ010000057.1:0-3273 GCA_030271555.1 Chloroflexota bacterium
ATCCTGCGCCTATTCGTGGACGCACTGGGCGGCGTCAAGGCCGAATGGACGCCGTTCATCGTCGTCCTCGCCGCGGCCACGATGACCCTGGGCAACCTCGTTGCACTGTCGCAGGACAACATCAAGCGCATGCTCGCTTACAGCTCCATCGCGCACACCGGCTACATCCTGGTCGGTCTCGCCGCGTTCGGTGCCGCACCGGCCGGCTCGCCCGCTGAGCAGGCCGGCCTGCAGGCAGTGCTCTTCTATGGCGTCGCGTACTCGTTCATGAACCTGGGCGCGTTCGCCTGTGTGGCGGCGCTCCAGCGCCGGCCGGGCGTGACGAGCCAGATCGCCACGTTCGCCGGACTGGGCCGGCGCGCGCCGCTGCTCGCCGCCTTGATGCTGCTCTTCCTCTTGTCGCTCACCGGCATCCCGCCGCTCGCCGGCTTCTGGGCCAAGTGGTACGTCATCCAGGCCGCGCTCCAGGTGGGCGGCTGGCTGACGCTGCTCGCGGTGTTGACCGTGCTGAACGCCGCGGCGGCCGCTTTCTATTACCTGCGCATCGCGGTCTACATGTACATGCGCGACCCCGCTGAGGGCGCACCGCCGGTCACGCTGGGCGGCGAGACGCGCCTTGGGCTTGGGCTCGCCGCCATCGGCACTATCGCAATCGGCCTGATTCCACCGGTCACGATCGCCGTCATCGCGATGGCCCAGCAGGCGGCACAGGCTCTCCTCTAAGTCCCTCTTGGGCCGTACGCGCACGCTCGCGCTCAGCACGCCCGATATGGCGACGGAATATTTCTAGGCCCGTTTCGCGGGTGTCCGCTAGGCCCTGCGGCAGCTGCGCTGCGTTAGGCTGGCGCGGCTTCAAATGGACGAAATCGACGCCCGCAACCAGCGGCAGCAGCCAGATGCCGGTCACCTGCGCGACTACCTGGCCGCCCTCCTCGGCAACGATGGGCGGCTGATCGTCGCGTCCAATCGCGGCCCGTTGAGCTTCAGCCGCACCAAGGCCGGCGAGTGGCAGGCCAAGCGCGGTTCGGGCGGACTAGTGACGGCGCTCGTGGAGCTGGGCCGTCTGGCGCCCGTTACGTGGGTCAGCGCGGCGATGGATCGCGACGATCGTGCGGCGTCGGCCGCACTCGCGTCCGGCAATGGCACCCAGCGGGCGCTGCTTGACCTGATCCGGCGCGAGCTGCCCGGGCAAGACCTACGGCTCGACATGCGGCCCATTGCCGGTGAGGCGTGGCAGCGCCACTACGGCATTGTCTCGAACCCATTCCTCTGGTTTGTGCAGCACCAGCTGTTCACGCTGCATTACGAGCCGACTGTCGACGATCGGCTGATCAACGCCTGGCAGCACGGCTACCGCGTCGTCAACGAGCTCATCGCTGAGGCCGTGCTTGAGCACGCCCAGGGGCAGCGCCGCCCCGTCGTGCTGCTGCAGGACTACCACCTGTACCTCGCCGCGGCGAACATCCGCGCCGAGCGCCCTGACGCCCTGATCCTGCACTTCAACCACATCCCGTGGCCGGCGGTCGACTCGTGGCTGGTCCTGCCACAGGGCCTGCGTCGCGCGATCTGCGAGGGGCTCTTGGCGAACGACATCGTTGGGCTGCAGACCGACCGCTATGCGACCAACTTCCTGCACAGCGTCGAAGCCTTCGTGCGCGACGCGGAGGTCGACCCCGACGGCCGTCACGTGCGCTGGCGCGGCCGCACGATCTGGGTGCGCGCCTACCCAATCTCGATCGAGCCCGACGCGCTGGCCGCGTTCGCGCGCAGCCCCGCGGTCGAGCGCCGCAAAGCAGAGCTGCGCGCGCGCCTCGAACGCGCCGGCAATCCCAAGCTGATCGTCCGCGTTGATCGTCTCGAGCCGTCGAAGAACGCGCTGCGAGGCTTCATCGCGTTCGAGAACCTGCTCAAGCGCCGGCCGGAGCTGCGCAAATCCGTGCGATTCCTTGCCGTCCAGTCGGTCAGTCGGCCGGACCTGTCGGACTACGCGAAGTACGCCGCCGCGGTGCGCGAAGTCGTGGCCCGCGTGAACGGCATGGCCGACCCCGATCAGGCCCCCATCTGGCTGCTGGACGGATCCGACTACGACCTGGCCATTGCTGCGCTCTCACTCGCCGACGTCGTCCTGGTCAACCCCGTCGTCGACGGCATGAACCTGGTCGCCAAGGAAGCGGCTGTTGTCAGCCGCGCGGCGCTCGTGCTGAGTGAGACCGCGGGCGCCGCCGAGCAGCTTGCCAGTGACGCTCTGATGGTCAGCGCCGCTGACGTATCCGGCACGGCGGAGATGCTGGAACGTGCCCTTGAAATGCCTGCCGACGAGCGGCTGGGCCGCGTCCGCCGGTTGCGCGCGTCGGTCCGCGACGAGGACCTGCAGTGGTGGCTGACGCGCCAGCTGCGCGACCTCGCCGCGGTGTCGCGCGGCCGCCGGCCGCCGTCGCGCGCGCTACGCGACACCATCCGCAAATTCGAGCCAACGCTGCCCGGCTAGGGACCCTTCTAGCCAGTGAGTCTCCGCGACAGAGCGGCGAGAAAGCGGGTCGCGGCGGTCGGGGACTCGAGGATCAAGTCGGCGCTGGCGAGCACCTCCGGCGGCACGTAGCCGGGCCGCGCCTGTACGGCGACGGCAATACCGTCGGTGACCCCGCGGGCGCGCAGATCACGCAGGGCGCGGAAGGCCATCGCATCGCTGACATCGTCACCCAGCATGAACACGGCGCGCGGGTTGTAGCGCTCGACCAGGGCCTCGAGCGATTCACCCTTGGCCACGGCGCCAAAGGGCCGCAGCTCGAGCACGCGCCGCCCCGGGAAGCGCTCGAGGATGCCGAGCGGGTCGAGCTTGTCGACGGCTGCTCTCAGGCTCGCGGACGCCTGCTCGAGGTCGGGCGCGGTACGAAAGTGAAACGCGACCGCGGGCGGCTTGCGCTCCACCACCAGCCACGACTCAGCGATGAGCCGCGGGACCTCATCGGCCAGCCGCTCAGCCGCGTGAACCGCCTCGTGGGCCGCGTCATCGACCTGGGTCCGCAGCCCCTCCGGCCGGCCGCGACGGCGCAGAAAGGCGCGCTCCATGCCGTGGTTGCCCAGATAGGCCACGCCGCCCACGCGCACCCGCGCGGCCGCGTCGCGCGCCGTCCGGCCGGACAGAACGACCACGTGCACTTGCGGAATGCCCGCGAGTGAGCGCAATGCGCGCCGGCCGAGCGGCAGGATCGACGCGCCCCACGGATCGTCGACGATGCGCGCCAGCGTGCCGTCGAAATCGCTGATCACGAG
>JARXKQ010000057.1:3373-7073 GCA_030271555.1 Chloroflexota bacterium
TTGGCGCCCCATTGCGCCGCGATCGTGCCGTCTGGGTCCAACCCGACCGTGAGGTCGACGTTCAGCCCATTGATGAATTCGCGCACGGTGGAGCGATCCTCGCCGACATCAACGACCAGGACGGTCATCTGGTCTTTCAGTTGACGCTGGAAGCGCTCCATCATGGGTAGCTCGATCGTGCATTGCGGGCACCAGCTGGCGGTGAAGTTGACCCAGATGGGCAGTCCGGCGAAGTCAGCCGTGTCCATCAGGCTGCCGTCGGTCAGGGTGACCCGCAGCTCGGGCGCATGCTGGCCGATTGCGAGGCTACCCGTGATTGGGGTGCCAGAAGGCAACGGCGAAGGCAACGAATCGTTGCGTGTAGGCGTCGGAAGTGGCGGAATGGACACCGGCGGACGAGTCGGCAGCGCTGGGGCCGTGCCCAGGGAACCTGCCAGCAGCACGATGGTCAGCACTCCGCCGACGACCAGCGCGCCCAGCACGCCGAGGTAGTCGGGAAGGCGCATGGTGACTGAGAGTACTACGGCGTAGAAAAGGTGGCGGAGGTAGCATCGGGCGTCCAATGAAGGTCGGGATCTGGCTGCTTGACCGGCTCGTGCCCACGCTTTTGATGGGCGCGAGCGCAGCGTTGCTCACGGCTGGCCTGCTGTCGTACGCGCCGTCGGCGTTCGGTGAATGGCAGACGCCCGCGCCCGTGATCGGTGGCGGCGACCCGCGCCTTGACTCACCCAACCCAAGTGGCGGCGTGGCCTGGGCGAGTGGTGGTTTGAACGGATCGGGCGATCTGCCGCCCACCCCCAGCGTCACCCTCGCCCCCGGTGAGACGCCCACGCCCGAGCCCAGCGCACTGCCAACCGACTATCCCACCGATCAGCCGCCTTCGGATCAGCCGCCTTCGGACCAGCCACCCGTGACCGCACAACCCGGAATCACGCCGGAACCCACCGTGGGCAATCCCGGCTGGCCCAGTCCGCACCCCACCGCGAGTCCAGTCAGAGCCACTCCCGCGCCCACGCCGCGGCCCACTGGGGCGCCCGGGTCGACGCCGGCACCCACGCCCGCGCCCACGCCGCGGCCAACGCCTGGTCAGAGTGGCGATGCTGTCGCGACGCGCGTCGTCATCTCGTCGCTCGACATCGACTTGCCGCTCATAGCCAGCAACCTCGTCGTGCCAGGCAATGTCGACTTCTATCCGCTGTGCGACGTGGCCATGTACATGGTGAGCTTCGTCAACCCGGGCCAGCCGGGCACGACCTACATCTACGGCCACGCCCAGGACGGCATGTTCGCGCCCTTGCTACACGCGTCGAAGTACAACGACGGCGCATCGATGATCGGCTCGCTCGTGCAGGTCTACACGAACGACAACATGGTCCATATCTACGAGATCGTCCGTGTCAAGCGCCACGCGACCGACCTGGCGATCACCAACATCCCGGCCGGCGCGCACCAGCTCGTGCTCCAGACGAGCGAAGGCTGGCACGGCCACATTCCGAAGCTGCAGATTGCCGCGCGGCCGCTGACCGTGCTACCGGCCAGCTATGGCGATTCACACCCCACGCCGCATCCGCGCGTGTGCCTGCCTTAAATCCAGCCGCGGCGCCGGAAATAGAGGCCCACGAGCAGCGCCAGGAAGATTGCGACCAACGTCACGAGCCAGAAGCCCCATGACTCGGTGAAGTTGAAGGCCGCTCCGGCCTCGCTCATGCCGAAGATGCCGCCGATCGCACCGATGGTGGCCAGGATGACCGTCACCCCGGTCAGGCGCTTCATGATCTCGGACAGGTTGTTGTTGATCTGCGACAGGTAGATGTCGAGCGTCGTGCTCACCAGCTCGCGGTATGAGTCGAGCTCGTCGGTCAGTCGGATCAGGTGGTCGTACACGTCGCGGAAATAGACGATGCGCTCGGGCCTGATCAGGCCCAGGTCGCGATTCGTCAGCTGGTTGAAGATCTCGCGCTGCGGGTTGACCGCGTGGCGGATCTCGAGCAGGTCGCGCCGCAGCGTGAAGAGGCGCTCCACGACCCAGGTGCCCGGCTTGCGCACAACCTGGACTTCGAGCTCATCGATCTCGTCGCCCAGCTTGTCGAAAACTGGGAAGTACTGGTCGACCAGCCAGTCGGTGACCATCCAGAGCACGAAATCCGGGCCATCCGCGAGGTGGGTGCCCGGGTCGCGGCGCAGCACTGTCGCGCCGCGCAGGTCGATGCCGGTGTCGTGCGCCGTGAGCAGGTAGCGCGGCCCCAGGACGATGTCGAGCTCGTGCGGCACGACTTCGCCCTGGTATTCGAGCGCGAACATGACCAGGTGCAGCGCATCGCCGGTCTGCTCGATCTTGGCGCGCTGGTTGCGCTCGAGGATGTCCTCGGTCACCAGCGGATGCAGGCCGAGCAGCTTGGTCAGCGCGTCGAGCAGGTCGGCGTCCGGCGATACAAGGTCGATCCAGAAGCGCGCCGACTTGTCGGTGTAGGCCTTCTTGAGCGCGTCGAGCCCGGTCAGCGGCTGCGCGCCGCTCGCTTCAGTCCAGCTGAGCGCCCAGAGGTCGGCCGCGCCGGCGGGACTCTTAGATGGCGAGCCCCGCTCGTGACGCCTCCTCGACGACATTGCCGACTTCCTCACCTTCCGTTGGCCGGGCCTGTGATCCCGGCCGGTTGCGCATGGCGAGCGTAGGCAGTATTGCAACGGCCGTCACGACGGCCGCGACAACAAAGGTCCACTCAAGAATCTGGGCGGCCTGACCGGAGGCCCAGCGCTCCAGGGCGTCGACCACCAGGTAGTCCTCGAGTGGCCTACCGCGCAGAGCGAGTGGCAGCACCGCGTCGCGCGCGACCTGATCGGTCAGGACGACGCTCAGCCCCTCGATCCGGTTCGAGCCCAGAACGGTGAGCGCGGCGAGGCCGGTGCCCATGCCGATCATGCGTGCAACCGTGAGCACGGCTGATCCCACCCCGAATGCTTTGCGCCCCAGCGCCTCGAGCGCGCCGGTAGTCCGCGCGGTCACCGTGACGCCGAAGCCCAGACCGAACAGGGCCAACGCCGCGCACAGGGTGACGAGGTCGGTCGACAGATCAGCGCGACTAAGCATGAGTAGGCCACCGATCTCCGCGAGCAGGCCGGCAATGCTGGGCACCATCACGCCCATGGGCCGCACGAGAAAACCGGCACCTAGCGCACCGATCGCCATCGCTCCGGCGAGGGCGCCCAACGTCAGCTGCTGCTCGGCCGGGCCCGCATAGCGCACGCGATCGACGAAGACCGCCGCACCGATGATGGCCGTGGCCAGCGAATAGCCGGTGATGAGGCTCATCAGCATCGCCCCGGTGAACGTGCGATCGCGGAATATGCGTGGGTCGATGAATGGGTCCGCCGCCCGACTGAAACGCACAAACGCGAGCGCGAGGAGGGTGCCGCCGGTGAGACCGAGCAGCAGCGGATCGGGTACGTCTGGCGCCCCCACCGTGGTGAGCGCCACCAACGCGAGGGCGAGGCCCGAGGTGAACAGCGCGGCCCCGGCGAGATCCAGCCGCCCGGAGGAGGACTGACGCGGCCACGCTGGTGCCGCGGCCCACAGGTACAGCCCACTCAACACCGCCAGCGGCGCCGGCAGGTAGAAGATCCAACGCCACGCCGGCGCCGTCAGCGCGCCCACGGGCACATCGAGCGACAACACAGCGGCGCCGATGGCCGGCCCTGCCGCCAT
>JARXKQ010000058.1 GCA_030271555.1 Chloroflexota bacterium
CTGGACCGCGCTGCATGTGGCGCGTTGGGGCCTGGGGCGTGGTCGACGGACCAGGCGACGGACTGCCGACTGGGCCGCCCGTGCCATCGCCAGCGCGGGCAACCGGCGTCAGCCAGCGCAGCGCACCAAGGAGCGAACCCAGGCCCAGGGTGAAAACGGTCAGGCCGCCGACCTGGAGCACCAGCCTGCGGCTGACGACGTCGGGCAGGGGGCGCCCGGCAACGACGAGCGGCTCGTCCGTGGGCGCGTCCCGAGCGAGGCGCAGCACGTACAGGTTGGCGTGGCCGGCCAGGGCAAGCGTCAACCAGCCGAAGGCGTACGGCAGGTCATTGCCGAAGTAGTACGGGTGCGTTGCCCAGGACGCGGTCAGGAAGAAGAGGAACGAGAGCAGCGCGCCACCCAGGGCGGCCAGCCGATAGCCCAGGCCGGTCAGCGCCCCCAGGCCCGCGCCAAGCTCGCCAAGCGCGATGAGCACGCCCAGGATTGGCGCGAGCGGCTCGACGAGGTGGACGAGGGGCGCCAGCGGTGAGACACGCTCGAAAATCGTGAACTGCGCCTGGATCGATGTGGGGCTCGCGGGATCGAAGAAGCCGCGATCCAGGATCAGCTTGTCGATGCCCGCGTAGAGGAAGGTCGCGCCAAAGAACAAGCGCAGCGGCAGGATGGCGTACGCGGTTATCGACGGCCGCTCATGCGGCACTTGCTCACGCACCGAACGCTGGTCGCGCCGAAAGTCGCTCGTGGCGTTCAGCCGAGCTCGTCGGGAAGCAGAGGTCTTACCCATGCCTGATAAGCATCGCCACCCAAGGTGAAAGTTACCTGTGAACTTGCCGACGCGACGGCTGCAGCGAATGCCTGCGCGTCGGCACCGGTGACTATGCCGGAGCGCAGCCCGGTGACGCCAAAGTCGGGCGTCGCGGGTGAGCCGAAGTCGGCGGGCGCCGTGGCCAGGGGCCAGGCCAGCGAATCGGTCGCGGCGCTCGCGGCGGGCGCGACGTAGACGCGATAAGCGACAGGCTGATACGTCGCGCTCGTTGGGTTCGACGCGCCCCACGTTTCGGACGGGTCGAGCAGGCGGTTGAGCAGGGCGATGGCTGGGTTGTCGCCGCCGCCCGGATGGCCGGGCCCGCTCGCGGCAACACGCGTCACGTACTCTTCGCCGTCGATTTCCACGGTGAAGACGGTCACGCCACTATCGCCCGGCACGCCGACGTCGCCACCGTTCTGATCGAGTCCGGCGTCGTGGATTGCCGCCATGATCGCGGCCGCGCCGTCTGGTCCAACGTCGCGCATATCGACGCCCGGGATCAGCGTGGGCTCGCCGTTCAAGTCAACAGCCTGCGTGTAGATCTTGCCGTCCGCGTCGACGACGATGCTGGGCAGCTGGCCCAGCCGCGCCGACGGGGCGATGAAGCCGCCTTCGTTCGTGACCTCGAGCAACAGGGTCGCCGACGGCGGCGCCGGTGTCGGCGACGGCGTTGGCGCATGAGTCGGGCTCGGCGTGAGCGCTGGAGTGGGACTTGGTGTAGGCGCCGGCGCCCCGCACGCGGCTACCAGAAGAGCGACAAACGCCAATGAGCGAAACACGGACACACAGCTCCAGAACTTCGAAACGCGATGACGCGGAACCCGCAGCCCTCCCATGACGCGCGTTGCACGCGTCCGGTTGCGTCAGCCCAAAGTCGCAAGGAACCTCAAAACGGGCAGGGCGGCGGCATACGCGTCGGCCAAGGTTTCGGGCAGCTTGCGCGACAACACCTGGGCGTCCGACAGGCGCTTGCCGAAGATGACGTCTTTCCAGCGAAACATGTCAGCCATGGGGTGCTCGGCCGGATAGCCCGACGGAACGCGCTTGAGCGCCTCCTCTGTCTTGACCTCTTTGAAGACCTTGACGAACCCCGGGTCCTCGAACGCGGCACGCACCTTGTCCGGCTTCTTCATGAGCGCCGCCCGGAAGGCATCGAGGCGTGGCTTCTCGGCGTGCCACATGCCGCCACCCATATACATCTCGCCCGGTTGGAAATGGAAGTAGGCGCCGTTGCCGTGGGCCTGCTGCACGGCGCCCTTGAGCGGGAACGACGCGGCAAGGTGCGTCTTGTAGGGCGACTTGTCCTTGGCGAAGCGCGTGTCACGGTAAATCCGGAAAACCGACGATTTGGGATCTGCCTCGAGCGGCACACCGCGCGCGGCGAATTGCTCCGACAACGCCACGCAGAGCTGCTCCATGGGCTCCTTCAGCAACCGCTCGTAGTCGGCCTTGCGCGGCTGGAACCATGCCCTGTCGTTGTTTGCGGCAAGGTCCGCCAGGAACTGGATCGCATCGCGCTGGAAGCCGCGGAACTCACTCACGCGATCACCTTACCGGGCGCCGCTTATCGCTCACTTACTTGGTGCCGGACGCGGTGCTAGGGCCGCCAGCTCACCTGTCGCTGGCCGCGCCGGTGCCACCAGGTAATCGCCAGCGCGACGATTGCGACGAGCACGTATGCCCCGATGTACAGCCAGCCGCCGGGATGCGCGGCGAGATCGAAGGTGCTGCTGAACGACAGCGCCGCGGCCAGCGCCAGGATGTCGGGGAAGAGGCCGGCCCGGGCGTACTGCGCCGCTGGCTCCACGTCGTGCGTCAGCGCCAGCGGCAGCGCGCCAGCCGCGAGCGCCACCAGGAACGCGGCGAAGGCCGTGGCGGAGAACGGCGATAGCGGCTCCGGGACCACCCGGCCATTCGACACGTCAAGCGTCAGAGCCGCGGCGGCCAGCAGCAGCGTGACGAGCGCGAAGAGCGCGTATGTCGCGCGCAGCCATCGTGGTGTGCCATCGCCCTGTGTCGCCAGGAGCTGTCGCCGGCGCCACAGAACGGGCGCACCCAGAACGGCCGACAGCGTCCCCAGCAGCAGCGCCAGCAGATACGGGTATGTCAACAGGTGGTCGGTCCGGAGCACGGCGCTGAAGCCAACGACGACCGCCAGCTGGAGCACGGCGAAAAGCCACACGGCCAGGACCGAGCCATAGACGCGCGACAGGCCGTTGCTCGCCCAGCTGCGGGCCGCATCGAGCGCCATGACGCCCAGGCCCAGCGACCAACCGCCGATCGTCATTGACAGGAACGGCGACACGTTCCACGCGAAGTTCTCCGCGCCGTATTCCGGGAGCAGAAAGAGGCCAAGGCCGGTGAAGACCAGCACGAGACCACAGACCGCGAGGACCGTCTTCGACCACGCCTCGATGCGCTCTTGCGACACTGGCTCTATCCGGACTGAGTCGCCGCAGCGGCTGCGGCCGCCTGGCGCTCGACTTCCTTGCCCCACGGCTCTGGCGGTGGCATGGGCGTGCCATCGGCTGGGTGGAAAGTCTGGGCGAGTGCGAGTACTTCGGCGTCCGACATCCGGCGGCCTTCCTCGCGCAGCGCGTCGAAGCGGTCGGTGCCCAACTGCTCTGCCGCGAGCTTGCGGTAGGGCGTCGTATTGACCAATTGCGGCGGTGCGGCCGCGCCAAGCCGGCCGCGCAGATCCTCGGACGCGCCATAGAGCCGCGACCCGTCTTCCACGTCGCCCACCCAGCTCCAGACGGCGCCCATGATCTCGTAGATCATCGCCAACCCCACCTTGTTATCGATGCTCTGGAAGATCTCCAAGGCCTCGAGCATCTTGCGCGATGCGTCGTCCCAGTGGCCAAGGTTGGCGTCGGGCAGTGAGGCACTTACCAGCGCATCGGCCAGCAGGAAACGTGCCCCGGTGCGACGGTAGATTTCGACGGCGTGACCCAACGTCTTGGCCGATTCAGCCGGGTCGGCGCTGTAGTAGTGGACGAAAGCGAGGACCTGCTCCGACTTGGCCAGGCCAGCCTCGTCGCCCACCTGCCGGAAAAGAGCCACCGCCTGCAGTGAGATGCGCTCAGCCTCCGGCAGATCGCCCTCGAGCATCGGCACGTACGACAGGTTGAAGAGGGCCTCCGCTGTGCCGGCCTTGTCGCCGACCGATTCGTACAGCTCCACCGCCTCGCCATACCACGGCGCGACGACGCCAAAGTCGTTCTGCCAGTAGGCGATGCCGCCGCCACCAATCAGTGCCTTGGCGCGCGCCGCCGGTGCGGCACCGGGCAGCGCCAGGAGGCGATCGTAGATCGCGCGCGCTTCGGCAAAGTGGCCACGCTGCTGCCAGAAGCGCCAGATCGCGCCGGCGGCGCTCAGCGCTTCGTTGAGCAATCCCAGGTCCTGCGCGCGGCTGAATGACGCGCGCAGGTTGTCGTGCTCGCGCTCCAGACGGTCGAGCCACTGGCCCTGGTCGGGGCCAGTCAGCTCGTGCTCGGCCTCCTCGGCGAGCTGGAAGTAGTGCTGAGCGTGGGCGCGGCGGATCGTCTCGCCATCGCCCGACGCGTTGAGTCGCTCAGTCGAGTACTCGCGGATGGTTTCGAGCATCGCGAAGCGCGTCTCGGCGCCGGCTTCGACCGTGCGCAGCAGGCTCTTGTCCGCGAGCGACGCCACACCGTCGAAGATGTCCAGGGCGAGCCCGTCGCCAAGCGCGACCTGCTCGGCCGAATCAAGCGTGAACCCGCCCCGGAACACGCTGAGCCGCTCGAACAGTTTCTGCTCGTCGGGCGTGAGCAGCTGGAAGCTCCACTCGATTGCGCCCCGCATCGTGCGCTGCCGCTCGGGCAGGTCCTGCGCGGACGTGGCGAGCACGCCCAGGTTGGACTCCAGCCGCGCCAGGATCTGGTCGGGGCTGAGCAGCTTGACCCGGGCCGCGGCGAGCTCGATGGCCAGCGGCAGGCCGTCGAGGCGGGCGCAGATCTCGGCCACTGCCGGGGCGTTGGCGTTGGTAACGGCGAAGTCGCTCTTGGCACCGACCGCGCGCTCGACGAACAGGCGAACTGCCTCGTACTGCGACAGCTTGTCCGGATCATGGGCGGCAGCGCGCAGCTCCGCGACCGTGGCGAGCGGCGGCACCGCGTATTCGTTCTCGCCGTAGATGTGGAGTGGGATGCGGCTCGTGGCGAGCACCTTCACGCCGGGCGCCGCGCTCAACAGCTGGCCGATCAGCGGCGCCGCGGTGGTGACCTGCTCGAAGTTGTCGAGCACCAGCAGCAGCTGCCGCTCGGCCAGCCAGGCGCTGAGCGTCTCCATTGCCGATTTGTCGCCCGGGATGCGGACACTCAATGCTGATGCGATCGCACTGGGCACGAGGTCGGGCTCGCGCAGCACCTCGAGCGGCACGAACCAACAGCCGTCGCGGTACTCATCGAGCAGCTCCTCGGCGACGCGGATCGACAGCCGCGTCTTGCCAGTGCCGCCCGGCCCGGTGAGGGTCAGCAGCCGGCTCGCGGCCAGGCGTTCCTTGATCTGCGCGATCTGGCGCTCGCGGCCGACGAACGTGGTAACGGGGACGGGCAGGTTGTTGGGCCGCGCGTCGAGCGAGCGGAGCGCGGGGAAGTCGGCCGGCAGGCCATCGAGCTCGAGCTGATAGATGTGCTCGGATTTCGGCAGGTCCTTGAGTCGGTGCTGGCCCAGGTCACGCAGGCTGACCCCGGCTGGGAGCGATCGGTCGGCCAGCGCCTTGGTCGTCTCCGATAGCAGCACCTGGCCGCCGTGACCGGCCGCCGCGATGCGCGCCGCGCGGTGAACGTCGAGGCCCACGTAGTTGTCGCCGCCCAGGACTGCTTCGCCGGTGTGCATGCCCATGCGCACGCGGACCTCGGCCCCGGTGGGCCATTGCTCCGCGGCCAACAGACGCTGTGCCTGCGCGGCGGCCGTGATGGCCGCGACCGGACTGCTGAAGACCTCGAAGAATGCGTCGCCCTCGGTCATCACCTCGACGCCGTCACTCGCTCGAAACGCCTCGCGCAGCAGCGCGTGATGGCGCTCGAGGAGGCGCGGGAAGTCGGCCGCGGATTCAGTCGCGAGGCGCGTCGAACCCTCGATGTCCGTGAACAGGAAAGTAATTGTGCCGGTGGGCAACGCAGCCATAGCTGCGCCTATTGTGGCAAACCGTGATTCGGACGCTGTACACTGCGCAGCGCTCACCCCGTCTTAGGCCGAAGTTTGAAAGGAGAAGTCACCGATGACTGTGCGTGACCTTCCTTCCTGCCGGCCGGAGCTCACTTCGGGCCGCTAGCCCTGCCGCCGCGCGCGATGCGCGGCTGATCTGGGGCTGAGCCCCGCACTCGAGCTCCCTGGTCGGTTCTGGATGTACGTCTACCCCTACCCGACTATCGGAGTTCTTCGCTTTGTCTCTGAACGTGACGGGCGATCCGCCCGTCCCTTCCTGGCTGATCACACATTCATACGAAGACCGCGACGCCGGCGTGCTCAAATCGGGCAAAGAGGCCGAGGTCTTCCTCGTCGAACGCGTCGCCGACGACGGTTCGTCGCACCTGCTCGCGCATAAGCGTTACCGGCCGCGCTACCCCAAGAAGGGCGAGCTCGAAGCGCTCGGCTTCTCGAAGGGCACCATCTATCGCGCGGACGCGGTCTACCAGGCTGGCTGGGCGCTGAAGCCGCGCGAGCGGCGCGCGCTCGAACAGGGCTCGCGCTTCGGCCATGAGCTCGCCAAGAGCATGTGGCCGGCGCTCGAGTTCGGGACGCTCAGCAGCGCCTGGCGTGCTGGCGCGTCCGTGCCATACCCGGTCGAGCAGACGGAGGACGGCATCCTGATGGAGTACATCGGCAATCGCGACGGGGCCGCGCCGCGTCTCGCGAATGCCGGCCTGTCGTTCGAACAGGCGCGCGACGCGCGCGACCAGCTGCTCGATTCGCTCCGCGCGTTGTCAGCCGAGCGCATCGTCCACGGCGACCTGTCCGCGTACAACCTGCTCTGGTGGCAGGACCGGTTGGTGGTCATCGACCTCCCGCAGGCGGTCGATGCCTTCGCCAACCCGCATGCGCCCGATCTGCTGCATCGTGACCTGCGCAACGTCCACGAATGGTTCTCGCGGCAGCGCGCCGAGTTTGACCTCGAGGAGGTCTTCGTCGAGATGGTGACGCTGCTCTACGGCGGTCCGGCGGCAGACAAGCTCACGCGTCGCCAGGACGGCGGAAGGAAGCTCAAGCACTTCGACCGACCTGACGCAGG
>JARXKQ010000059.1 GCA_030271555.1 Chloroflexota bacterium
GGTTGCCAAGGCGGCTCAAATTAACGAGCGTCAGGTGCGGCAGAATCCCGCCAGCCAACTCTAGTGGGGCTCGGGTTGGACGGGTCGCCACTATCGGCGCGACGGCCCGTCCAGTGACTATTGCGTTTGCTGGCGCCGCAGGATTGCGACGCCGACTGCCGCCGCCAATCCGTGACCCATGGCCACCACCGCCGCGACCAGAGCTATCAGCGCCGTGCCCTCGCGGACCTGGTGGCTGACCTCGAGCAGGTCAAGCGCCCCAAATCCGAAGGCCAGCACGATGGCACCGGCAATGACGATGGGTCGTCCGTCGCGCCAGACGAGGAAGGCCGTGAGCAGCGACAAGAGAACTGCCATGCCAACAAGCGCTGGCTGCTCCGGGTCGATGCCTAGGAACGACTCACTGGCGACACTGTCGCGGTGAGTTTCGGTCGATTCTCCTGCCGCCTCGGTGGCACCCGGAGATTCGGCCGCAGGCGACACCTCGGCTCCTCCGCCGCCGTCGGACGATTCGCCGGAGCCTTCAGCGTGAGGGGTCGCCGACGGGTCGGCGGCCGGGCTGGTCGCCTCGACGTGCGGGCTTCCGGCTGAGCCGGTCCCACGTTCGATGAATATGCCAACAACAAAGAGGAGCGCCGTTGCGACGAGCAACGCCGCCATGGCCGCACGCAGGCGGCCCAGGTCACGGGTCATAAATCTCTCCTGCATCGCAGGCGCGCCGAGCGCGCCGTGGTTAGGCTCCGCCGAGCGTCAGCCCTGCAGAGCCAGCCGATGTGAAGCGGGGACGGGCGGTGCGCGCTCACCGTTGGAGCGGGCCAGGGCGACGGCCGCTTGCAGCGGCGCACCCAATGACGGCGTCTGAACTGCAGTTGGTCGGCGCGCTGGAGATAATGCGGCGCGGCGGCTCCAGACCCGCATGGCCCTAGTGAACGCACCGATGAGCAGTCGGAGGATCAGGAGCCCAAGAATGACCAGGGGCGCCTGAATCGCGATCGCAGCAGCGAGACTCGGTTCGGAATGCGCAGCCTCAGCTACCAGCTCCCGCTCGGAGCTTTCCTGAGCCAAGTAGGCGACCACCGGCGCCAGAGCAGCTGCCGCAGTCCCGATCACGCCCAAAATGCGTCCCCCGCGGCCGCGCGCGTGGAGAGCGAGGCGCAGGCATGCGAGACCGACAAGGACACCGACTACCAGCGTCGGCCATGAGCCAGCCACCTCACCGGCGATCATGTACGGCAGGCTGACGCCGGTGATCGTCGTCGCGATCAGCAACGCGCTCAGCAATGGGGTCCGAGTCACGCCCGCATTCTTGCACGCCAGCCGATCAGCGCCCGGCGCCGGGCGGGTCGGGGGTCACAAGTCTCACCGTGCCATTCGGCCCCCCCGATCGCCGCAAAAGAAACGCGCATTAGGTCCGTATTTCTCCTGCGCCCGCAGGGGTGCCGGGACGAATGTGCAGTCAGCGGTCAGAACAACGAGCAAGAAGCTCGAATGACCTAGCTGCGAAGGGAGATCTAGAAATGATCGGCCGACTTACCAAGCTCGGTGTGGTCCTGGCAGTCTTCGGCCTGGCGTTCGTCGTCGCCGGTGGCTATGCCTTCATCAAGGTCCAGGACGGGCAGAAGGCACTCAACGCGTTCAGCGCGGCGCAGAGCGTCAAGCTCGCGTACAACGATCAGGGCCAGCTGACCGATCGCGGTGATGCCGCCGCGGCGACCGCGATCATGGACCGCCTGACCAATGAGTGGGGCTACACGGTCGACAAGTCAGAGTTCAACCCCAACGACCCGACCGTCAACACCGCCTCCGAGTACATGTACCAGATGGCCACCATCTCGACCCACGTGCTCGACATGCAAATCCCGATCACGCTGACCGCCGATTACACCGCTCCTGACGGCACCTTCTATGCCGCCGGCACGGAGATCCCGTTCAGCGTCGAAGGTCGCTACTACAGCCAGTTCGATCGCACCGATCCCGTCCAGGCCGCAGCTCGCGGTATCGCCTGGAGCCCCACCGCGCTGGCCCTGATCGGGCAGCTGGGTGTGGGTGCCGTGACGGCCTCCTCGCTCCAGATGGGGCTGGGCGTGGCGGCCACGGTGGGCGGCCTCGGCTTCGTCTTCTTCATGGCAGGGCTCGGCCTGGTCTGGGCAGTGCGCCCGGAGACGGCCAAGGTCAAGGCACCGGCGACGCAGCCGGCCTACGCCCCGGCTATCTGATCCTGGCAACGCAGGGCGGCTAGCGCCCCAAGCCAAGCACCTCCTCAGCCGGGTCGGTTCCCCCAGGACCGACCCGGCGCTCTTTTGTCCGTCGCGCCTAGTGCCGCCGCTCGCAGGGCGACCTGGCGCGCACGGCGGGCGCCGCGGCGGCGGTCAGACGAGACGGAGCTCCGCGCGTGTAGTGGTCTCGCCCATTTCATCTAGGAGCTTGAAGCCAACCGACTGAGCGGTCCGGCGCATGCCGTAGTTGGACGCGAGCATGTCAGCCCAGATGAGCTCCAGGCCCTCATCGCGGCCGATCTGCACGATCCGGCGCAGGAGCTCCGCGCCCAGGCCCCTGCCCTGCCACGGGTCGCCGACCAGGATCGCGAATTCGCCCTCTGGCACGGCGTGCGCCTTGGACAGACGGCCGACCGCGACGATGCGCCGCTCCCCTTGATCGTCCGTTTGCTCGACGACGAGCGCCAGCTCGCGGTCGTAGTCGTTGAAGGCGACGCGCGTCAGGCGCTCGTGCGCGGTTCGCGCTGAAAGGCCCAGGTGTTCGAAGTAGCGCGAGTAGACCGTCTCCTCGGTCAGGTCGGCGTGGAAGCGAACCAGCAGCGGTTCATCCTCCGGGCGGATGGGTCGGATGAGGAAGCTCGAGCCGTCGCGCGCGGTCCAGTTCGCCACGTACTGCAGCGGGTAGGGCCGGATTGAGAGACGCGGCAGGTCGGCGTCGGCGATCTCCGCCGGGTGAAGCACGATGCGCGCGTCCAGGGCGATCAAACGCTCGGGCGAGGCGAGCAGCGGGTTAATGTCGATCTCGGCAATGCGCCGCTGCTCGGCGACGAGCATCGAGAAGCGCACGAGCAGCTGCTCCAGCGCGTCCGTGTCGATTGGCCGGCGGCCGCGGATACCCGCGAACGCGCCGGCAATCTTGGTCCGTTCGATCATCCGCCGCGCAAGCGTGGTGGTGAGCGGGGGCAGGCCAAGCGCGCGGTCCTTGAACAGCTCCACCAGCTGGCCGCCCATGCCAAAGAGCAGCACGGGGCCAAACTGCGGATCGGTCGACGAGCCCACAATCAGCTCATAGCCGGTGTAATTGATCATGGGCTGGACCGTGACGCCTTCGAAGTGCTCGGCGCCACGCTTGGCGCTCACCGCGTCACGGATCTCGTCGAAGGCGCGCCGCACCTCAGCCTCATCGGCGAGGTTCAGCTGCACACCGCCGACATCGGTCTTGTGTGTGATCGTGTGGCTGAAGAGCTTGAGCACGACCGGATAGCCGATGGCTGAGGCCGCGGCGACCGCGTCATCGGCGCTGGCGCACACGCGCGTTTCGGTGATCGGGATGCCGTACGCCGCGAGGACGGCCTTGCTCTCGACCTCGGTCAGCAGCGTGCGGCCCTCGCGCCGTGCCCCGTCGATGACCGCCGCCGCGGCCGCGCGATCCAGGCCGTCGCCGGCCTCATCGGTCGCCAATACGGGCGTCTCGTACAGCAGCCGCACGTTCTCCTGCGCCTGCCACAGGTAATTGAACATTCGCGCGGCGGTGTCGGGGTAGTCGAACGTGGGGATGCCGGCGCGGCGCAGGATGGCCGTGCCCTCATCGATGTCGCGCCCGCCCATCCACGAGGCGAGGACCGGCTTGCCCTTGATGTGGGCGTAGGGCACGAGCTGATTGGCCGTCTCAGTGGGGTCGGTCATCGCCTGCGGGGTGAGGATGACGAGCATGCCGTCCGCCGCCTCGTCGGCCGCGGCGATCTCGAGCGCCTTGGCGTATCGATCGGGCGGCGCGTCGCCAATGATGTCGACCGGGTTGTTGTGGCTCCAGACGCTGGGCAGCACCTCGTTGTAGGCGGCCGTCGCCGCTTCTGAGAGCTTCGTCAGGCGGCCGCCACCGCTGATCAGGGTGTCCGTTGCGAGCACGCCCGGCCCGCCGGCGTTGGTGACGATCGTCAGGTTGGGGCCGCGCGGCCGGGGCTGCTTGGCGAGCACCTCGGCCATGTAGAAGAGATCGCTGATGCGCTCGACGCGGAGCACGCCCACGCGTCGGAACGCGGCCTCCAGGACTTCGTCGGAGCCGGTCAGCGAGCCCGTGTGGCTGGCTGCTGCTTTGCTCGCTTCCGCGGTGCGACCGGGCTTTATCACCACGATCGGCTTGGTCAGAGCGACCTCGCGCGCGGCAGACAAAAAGGCGCGCGCGTCGCCGATTGTCTCCATGTAGATCAGGATCGCCTTGGTGTGCGGGTCGTCGCCCATGTAGTAGATGACGTCGCCCCAGCCCACATCGAGCATCGAGCCCAAGCTCACGACTGACGAGAAGCCGACGCCCTCGCGGGCACTCCAGTCGAGCACCGCGGTGAGCAAGGCACCGCTCTGGCTGACGAAACCGACCGATCCGGCCGCGGCCATGCCGGCGGCGAAGGTGGCGTTCAGGCCACCGACGGGATTCATCACGCCCAGGCAGTTGGGACCGATGACCCGGATGCGCGCCTCCCGAGCCTGGGCCAGGATCCGCCGCTCCAGCTCCGCTCCTTCCGGACCGATCTCGCGGAAGCCGGCGGAGATCACGATCGCGCCCTTCACGCCCTTGGCCGCGCACTCGGCCATTACGTCGGGCACGCTGGGCGCCGGGGTGACGATGACCGCCAGGTCCACGTGGCCATCGATGTCGGCCAGGCTGGGGTAGGCGCGGATGCCCAGAATGTTGTCGCGCTTGGGGTTGACCGGCAGCACGGTGCCGCCGAATGGGCTGCTGATCAGATTCCACAGCACGGTCCTGCCCACGCTGCCCGGCTTCTCAGTAGCGCCGATGACCGCCACCGACCGTGGCTTGAACAGCGGGTCGAGCGGGTGACGCGTGGCATGGAGGACGTCGGATGCCTTGTCGGGCACGAGGGAGGGCGTGGAAGGACGCATGGCGGTGGTCATGTTCGCAGTCTGGTGCGCGGATGGGGTCGGGCGAACTCGCCATGGGTCAGTGCGCAGCGTGCCGTCCGGCCCGAAATCGGCGCGGGGGGCGACAATGGGACAGATGCCAAACATTGCTGCCAGCGAATTGATGCGCTCACACGGCCTGCTCGTCGACGGCCCCGTCCGCTGGGGAGCGCCCGTCGCCAGCCGCGCGCCCGGCATATTCGTCATCGAATTGCCCGGTGGCGCCGATGCCCCGCTCATCGATCTGGCCGCCGTGCGGCGCTGGCTCGAGCGCGTCCCATCGTTGACGCTCGACAGCCAACGGCCAACGCAGCACGTGCTGGGTCGGCGTCTCGCCAGCGAATGGGTCGCGGGCCAGCCCATCGTGTTCATTGGCCGAGCAAACAAGGGCATTGGCGCGCGCCTTGCCGCGATCTACGCCACGAACCTGGGTGACACCAAGCCCACGAGCGCCGGCCACTGGCTAAAGACGCTCGCCAACCTGGGTGAGCTGCGCATCTGGTGGGCGGAGACCCCCGCTCACGAGGAATACACCGACGCACTGCTCGAAACCGTTGGAACGACGCCGTGGGGCAACCGCTCGATCGCGGGCACGCTCCGGACCGATGCCGACGAGGCCGCCGCCAAGACCAAGCCTATGACCGCCGCGGCCGTCGCGGCGGCGCGCCAGGAAACGCCGCGCAAGACGGCTGTGCGCAGACCGGCCGCGCTCAGGCTCGCATCAAGGGCCACGCCCGAAAAGGCCGCCCTGTCGAAAGAGGGGCTGGAGCGATTGACCACTGAACTGGCCGATCTCAAGGACAACCAGCGGCCGGCGATCATCGCTCGCGTCAAATCGGCGCGGGAGCTGGGCGATCTGAAGGAAAACGGCGACTACGAGTACGCGCGCAAGGAGCAGTCGTTCGTCGAAGGCCGCATCCAGGCGCTCGAGCACCTGATCCGGACCGGCGTCGTGTTTGACGGTCCGGTTTCGCACGACGTCGTGCACATGGGTTCGACCGTGGAGCTCGAGCACGAAGGTGAGAGCATCACCTACAAGATCGTGGGCACGGCGGAGGCGAACCCGTCGGCAGGCAGACTGTCGGATGCCTCGCCGGTCGGCCGGGCGCTGTTGGGGGCGCGCGTAGGCGGCCAGGTTGTCATCGAGCTCCCAGCGGGTGCTGTCACCTATCGGGTCATCGCCGTCCGCTGACCGCTCGACCGCGCGATTGCTAGCAGGCCTAAACGCGGCTGCCCTCTCCCACATGACCTTGGTATGGCGTGGCGCGCATGCTTTGGGAGATCACGATGACCAATGAACCCTTGCGCATTGCGCTTTTGTCGCCGCCGTTTCTACCGGTGCCGCCCCCGGGCTACGCCGGGACGGAGCGGGTCGTCGGCGCCATCGCCCAGGGTCTGCACGACCGCGGCCACCGGGTGACGCTCTTTGCCCCGGGTGACTCGGAGGTGCCCTATGAGCTGGTGCCCACCGTGCCGCAGTCGCTGTGGCGCAACGGTCACCGCGGCGAGGCCACGTCATACATAGAGGGCACCGTCGCGTTGGCGTGGGAGCAGGCGGAGCGGTTCGACATCATCCATTCCCACCTGGACACGGCCGGGTTCGCGCTGGCACGGCACTGCGGCACCCCGGTGTTGACGACACTCCACCGAAGGCTCGACACCGGTGGTGCGGCGGAGCTGATCGACTCGTTCCCGGATGTGCCGCTGGTCTCGATCAGTGACAGTCAGCGGCGCTGGAATCCAGAAGCGAACTGGATCGCCACGATCCACCACGGCCTCGACTTCAGCGCGACGCCCTTGAACCACGGGGCTGGCGACTACCTGCTGCTCGTGGGCCGCGT
>JARXKQ010000060.1 GCA_030271555.1 Chloroflexota bacterium
GCGACGCCATACCCCGTGGCTGGCCAGCAGCACGCTGGAAGCACCAGCTTGACGTGGCGTTTGCGCAACGCCCTCGAGCGGGTCGACCCCGCTTATGTCGGGCTGTTCTTCGTGATCGTCGCGCTCGGCATCTACGCGTTCTCGAATCCAGCGCGGTCGGGCTGGTACAACCACTTCGTCTGGCAGTCCGACGCGTTCCTGCACGGCCGTTTTGGCATCGCGTTCCCGGTGACCGATGGGCCGTTCATCAATGGCTACTTCCAGGACATCATGCCCCTGAGCTCGGCGCCGGGCACGCCCTCGTACGGCCTGCTGCCTTTCCCGCCGCTGCCGGCGATCATGCTGATGCCCTTCGTGGCCCTGTTTGGGCTCGCGACGGACGCGCAATTGTTCGGCGTGGTCATGGGCGCGATCAACGTGGGCCTCGCGTGGCGACTGACAACGCGACTGACCGAGAACAGGGCCGCGGCCTTCCTCGCGACGCTCTTCTTCGCGTTCGGCACGGTTCACTGGTACGCCGTCATCATCAGTACGACGTGGTTCTTGGCCCACGTTGTGGCGATCACGTTCCTGCTGCTGGGCATCAGCCTGGCGCTCGACGCTGAGCGGCGCGAGCAGATTCGCGGCGCGCTACGCCGGGGAGCAGCGGCTGCGCGAGACGCCGGCGCGCGTGACCCGCTCTTGGAGACGTTCGAGCAGAAGAGCCTGTTCGTCGCCTGGGGCAAGCGCCTGTTCGGCTACGTCGACCTGATGCAGTTCGCCGCCGGTTTTGTGTTCGGCTTGGCCGCGCTGTCGCGGCTGACCATCATCTTTGGCGCGCCCTTCTTCGTGTTCGTTGGTGGCGGCGGCTCGTACTTCAAGCGCGCCCTATCGGCGGGCCTGGGCGCCGTCATACCCGTTGGCCTGCTACTGCTCTACAACGTCGTCAGCTCGGGTCACGCGTTCAATCCGGTCTACGACTGGCTCTATCAGAACCAGATCATCGGCCTGGGCTACGCCCCGCCGGGCCTAGAGGGCAACCACGACTGGGGCCTGGAGAACCCGCAGTACATCCCGCTGAGCTCGATCATCATGTTTGCCTGGCCGCCAACGCTTTTCCCGCACGGCACCGATTGCGGGCTCGCCCTGCTCAAGCCCTCGTGCCCAATCGCGGTGCCCAGCCCCTTTGGCATGAGCGTCTTCCTGACCAGCCCGGCCTTCCTGCTGATCCCGTACATCGCGACGATCGCTTGGCGCCAGCGCGTGATCATCGGCAGCTTGCTCGCGGTGATCACGATTGCCGTGGTCAACCTGGCTCACTTCAGCCAGGGCTGGGTCCAGTTTGGCTATCGGTTCAGCAATGACTTCGCCCCGTTCGCGCTGGTCATGGTCACCATCGCGATCGCCTGGCTGGCCGCCAAAGGGCGCGCCTTCGCCTGGGTCGCGGTGCCGCTGGTAGTGCTGTCGATCCTGATCAATGCCTGGGGTGTGTACTGGGGCGTGACGCTGGGCTGGTGAAGCCCGCCACACTCCGCACCCTGGCGCTGCCGGCGCTGGTCGCGCTGCCGGCACTGGCGCTGTATTGCGCCACGCTGATGCCCGACGTGGGCCTGTGGGACACGGCCGAGTTCCAGACGGTCGGACCTGTGCTGGGCATCGCCCATCCCACCGGCTATCCGGCTTACACGCTGCTCGCCTGGCTGGCGTCGGTCGTCTTTGCGCCGCTCGGCAACGAAGCGGTCCGCGCCAATCTCCTCTCAGCCGCGCTCGTCGCCGGCGCGGCCGGTCTGGTGACGGCGACGGTGACGCGCCTGACCCGGCGCTGGCCCATCGCCATCGGCGCGGGAGCAGCGCTCGCGCTGTCGGTTGAGGCCTGGCGTGTGGCACTGCACGCCGACCCCCATGCGCTGCACATCTTCCTGGCCGCGCTACTGCTCCTGCTGCTCGCCACCTGGTCGGAACGCGTCAACGCCGGGGAGCCGGCAGATCGCTGGCTGATCGGCGCGGCGGCCGTGTTCGGTGTGGCGCTGGCTAATCACGGCCTCACTCTTCTGCTCGCGCCGGGGATCGGGTTGCTGCTGCTGGTCGTTCAGCCCTCTTTGCTGCGCCGGCTGCGCTTCGTCCTCGAGTGTGCGTTGGTGTTGGCCGCGACCACGGTCGCGATATATCTGTATCTGCCGATTCGCTCAGCGATGAACCCGCCGCTTGACTATGCCAACCCGCAGACCTGGGATGGCTTCCGCTACCTGGTCTTCGCCGAACAGTTCCGCGGTGACTTCCAGTACCCACCGGATGCAGTCACCGGGTTCAGCTTCGTCGCCGGCACTTCGCTGGTTCAACTCGGGGCGATTGCCGTGTTCGCCTTCCTGGGAGTGATCGCCGCCTGGAAGCGGCGGACTGGGCTGGTGGTATTGCTTGTCGCCTGGTTGGTGGTCGGCTGGCTGTTTGCGCTCGTCTACCTCAACGCCGACATCGGCCGCTATTACCTGGTGCCGCTCCTGGCCACCGCGGTGTTGGGCGCCCTGGGCGCCGATGCCCTGTGGGACTGGCTCCGGTACCGACTGACCGGCCAGGTGCTCCAGGCAGCCGCCTTGGTGGGTGTCATCGCGCTGTTGCTGCCCGTCGCGTTCCCTTTCGCCGGCCGGTATGCCGCCGTTGATGAGTCGCACGACACGATTGGGCGTGACTGGCTGGCGGCGATGGTGGCGGAGCTGCCACCGAACGCCGTCGTGGTCAGCTGGTGGGGCTACTCGACAACGCTCTGGTACGGCCAATACGCGGAAGGGTTGCGGCCCGACGTGACGGTCATCGATGACTCAACGCGCGTCCAGCACAACCTGGGCAGCGCCATTCAGGTGATCGAGGACAACCTTGGGGTTCGGCCGGTGTTCCTCATCAGGTTGAGCGGCGACATGGCCCAATTTGAAGCGCGCTATTGGCTGACCACGGTGCCGAACATCCCGAGTGGCGATCCGGTCTATCGCGTCGATGGCCGGCGCGATCAGGGTCAGGCACCGAACCTATAATCGCGCCGTGGCCGTGAACCAACCATCGACTGACCGGCCACGCGTCCCGGCGCTGTCCTTTTTCTTTCCGGCGCACAACGAAGCCGAGAACATCGAGGCGTTTGTCGCGGAGGCGCTCGAGGTCCTGCCCAGACTCGCGGACAAGTTCGAGATCATCGCCGTCGACGACGGCAGCAAGGATGCGACGCCGCGTCTCGCCGACGAGCTCGCGGCCAAACACCCCCAGGTGCGCGCTGTGCATCACGAGGTCAACCGCGGCTATGGCGGCGCACTGCGCAGTGGCTTCCGGGCCGCACGTTATGACCTTGTCTGCTTCACCGATGGTGATCGGCAATTTCACATCGAAGACCTGGGTCGGTTGCTCGAGCGTCAAGCCGGGACGGACCACCCCGATGTCGTGGTCGGCTATCGCATCAAGCGCGCGGATCCCTTCGTGCGTCTCGCCTACGCGCGCTCCTACCGGCTGGCCCTGCGCACCTTCTTTGGCTTGAAGGTGCGCGACCCAGATTGCGCGTGCAAACTCTTCCGCCGCTCGGCTTTGGAAGGGATTCGCGTCGAATCAGAGGGCGGCTTCCTGTCAGGCGAGCTGCTCGTCAAGCTGCTCCAGCGCGGCCGCACGATCGCCGAAGTTGGCGTGCCGCACTACCCGCGCATCGCCGGCAGGCAAACCGGCGCCAATCCCAAGGTCGTGCTGCGCGCGGTGCGCGACTTCTGGCGATTGCGGCTGCAACTGTGGTTCCGTCGGTCGGAAGCGCTCGACCGCGGCGAACCTTTGCTCGGCGCCTAGTCGGACCTGCGCGAGCCTGTTTCTGGCTCGTCGGGCAAATCGAGGTTGAGCGAGTTCACAAACTCGCGGAACACGGACAGCTTCTCTTCGTCGGCCCCTTCGGGCACGACGCCCGCGCGATCCATCACCGCATCCGTCGCGAAGATGGGCACACCCACGCGCACGGCGAGCGCGATCGCGTCCGACGGGCGCGCGTCGAGATCCAGCTCGCGGCCGTCGACCTGGAGCATCAGCCGCGCGCGAAAGGTGTCCTCGGCCAGGTCCGACACGATGATTCGTTTGACCGTCACTCCAAGCTCGGACAACGTCTGGCTGAAAAGGTCATGCGTCATGGGTCGCTCCGGCGTTACGCCCTGGAGCCGCATGGCGATCGCGTTCGCCTCCCATGGCCCGATCCAGATGGGCAGATAGCGATCATGGCCGGTGTCGCGCAGGATCACGACGTGCTGCGACGAGAGCATATGGACGCGCACACTCTCAACGATCAGCTCATTCAGGCCGCCGTTGCCGTTGTGGCCGTTCGCGCCCCCGCCGGACATGGCCGGGATTCTAGTCCGCGGCCGGGGTCAGGGAGTGGCCGTTGGTGATCCGCTGGGTCGCGGCGTGCGTCGTGGGCGCGTGGGTTCCGGTGTTGGTTCCGGCGTGGGCCCGCTGGGCGTGGGTGGGGGCGTTGCGAGCGGCGGGATCGTCGCGCTCGTCGACGGCGTTGGCGAGGACGTGGGCCCGGTACCACCGCCCAGCTCGACGCTGAAGATCCCGCTCGAGGTGGCGAAGACCATCAACGGCGGCTGGGTGTGGCCGCGATCGATGACGTACATGCCGGTGAGATCGGTCAGCGGCTGCGTGCCGTCCGCCGCCAGGAACTGGGTGGAGTAGGCGCCCGCGCTCTTGTCGTAGACCAGGATGCGTGACCACAGCTTGTCCCAGACACACAGGATGCCGTCGCCGCGGACCCCGGTCGCGGCGAGCAACACGTAGTCATGGCCGGGTCGCAGGTCGCCGTCGTCGGGCGCCGGATCGAGCGAGAACGGCGTCTGCCGGCCGCTGAAGTACTGCTCGAGGTTATCGGCCGTGACGGCGTAGACGTCACCGTCAACGTACAGCTCGCGGAACGACGCTACGTCGACGCTCTCGCTGATGAAGTACGGCGCGGGCGCGGCGAAGCTGCCGCCATCTGCGGTCGGGTCGTAGCGCAGGATCTGGGCCGTCTTGGGATAGGGCACGTAGATGCGGTACAGCCCCTGGTCGGTGTTGATAAGGAAAGTTTGGATGTTGATCACCGTCTCATCCCAGACCTGGTCGCCCGACAACCGGATCTGTCCGAGCGCTCCAGACGGCCGCCAGCGCCACAGCCCGCCAGCGGCGTCGACGATCAACAGGTCTGGCCCGCCGCGCGCCAGCAGACGCGGCGCGGCGATGCCACCAGGCCCGTCGCCAGTCTGAATGACGGTCGTGGGCGTGCCCGTGGCCGGGTCAAGGCGAACAACCGTGTCGCCAACAATCGCGTAGGTCGCGTCGTCCGGGCCATGTGTCAGGGCCGTGATCTTGGCGCCCGCCGGCGCCGTGTAGATCTGCGACGCCGAGACCTGTGTCGTGGCATAGAGCTCGTCCAGCCCCACCCGCAGTTGGGCGTCGAGCTGGCCAATCGTCGTCGCGTCGACGTGCGCTTCGCGAGCGACCGCCAGGTTCGACCAGGCGTCGCGCAGAAGCGTCTTGGCCTGATCCGGATCGGTATGGATGAGGTCGTCGGCGCCGAAGACCTGGTTGGCCGAGTCGATGGCATCAGCCAGCGCCGCCTCACCCTGGTTGACCTGGTCTATTGGGTTGTCGCTCTGCAGCGGACGCCAGTACCACAGCCCGACCCCCAGGACGGCGACGAGGCCAATCCCGGCGAGGACCGCCAGCGCGGCGCGGCGCTGCGTCTCGCGCTTGGTTGTCGTCGATGAGATACGCCGAAACGAGGTACGCCGCTGCGGCATCAGATCGAGCACGCGGTTGATCGCGCCACTCAGGCCTTCACGGAGCGCGCCGCGCGCGGCTACGGCGCGCTCCTGCACGGCCGTGGCCGCACCGGCGATATGGTCGGCGAGCGGAATGGGCGACGTGATGGGCGCACCGGCGAGCGGCTCTGACGGGCTGACCGGAACGAGCCGGTGCTCCACTCGGGCGAGCGAGACCTCGGTCGCCTCCAGCGCCATGACCGAGTCCGAGCCATCGCCGCCGGCCGCCACGAACAGGTGGTGCAGGTGCTCCGCGGCCGACTGGGGGTGGAGCGTCACGACCGCGTTCTTGAGCTCTTCGGTACCGACGGTTTCAACCATGTTGCGCGAGCAGAGGACGAGCGAGTCACCTACCGAGAACTCGCCGCGCCAGACGTCGACCTTGAGGCTGTCTGCCGCCGGCAGCCCGGAACCGCTCTCGTGTTCGGGCATCAGCAACCGGGCCGAACGCACGAGGTAGCCGTCTGCCTCGCCACAGGTCGCGACATAGAGCTCGTTGCCGCGGACCACCGCGAGCGCGATGCCAATCGCGCCGACGGGCAGGCCGGCTCCCTCGCGTGAATGACGCAGTCGCCGGTTCGAGGCGCGGATGGCCTTCTCGAGCACGATCGCGATGCCGGCCGATTCGTCGTAGTAGTACTCGCGCCGGATCGAGTCGGCCACGAGCCGGCACGCCTCGCGCGTGCGGCCGCCGGTGTGGCGGCTGGTGGTTATCAGGTAGAGGCTGCCCTTGGTGCGCGCCTTCGAACCGGTCGTCGGCTCGGTCACGATCAGTGCGTCGGACGAGCTCGCGAGACGATCCTCTTGCGCGACAAGCCCGTACTTGATCTGGAGCCGGGATGCCATCGTTGGCGAGTCTAGCGCGGGCCGCCGCGCCGGCCGGAAGACGTGTCGTCGGCGCGGGGCGGCCGGACAACGACGCGCAGTTCGACCAGATGCACGCCCTCAGGCGCCTGTGCAAACGCGGCCAGCAGGTCCGCCTGGCGCAGCTGCAACTCCAGCGCGACGCGCGGGTCAGTGGCACTGACCACGAGTGCCGGCGGCTGGATCGATAGCAGCCGCGAAGTGCCGGCCGCGGCCGGGACGCGCTCGCCAACCAGCCTCTCCCACGCGGCCATCTGACGCGCGAGGCGCAGCTCATCGGCAATGCCCAGCTCCCTGGCTACGTCGGGC
>JARXKQ010000061.1 GCA_030271555.1 Chloroflexota bacterium
GCAGCAGTCGATGAGCGGCGCCGACCGCGGCACGCACACCGCGCGGCGCAAACTCGAAGAGGCGATCCGCCGTTACAAGACCGAGGGCGCCAAGAACCCCGGCTACCTCAAGGTGCTGCGCGCCGAGGTCGAGCGCCTGCGCGACCAGGTGCGCCGCGGCGAGATGGCGCTGGCGCAGCTCGAGGCCGACCGGCGCGCGCTGGCTGAAACGAGGGCCGCGCGCACGGAGCTCGACGCGCGGCTGGCCGAGCAGCGCGAGGGCGCCGCGAAGGCTGAGCGAGCCGTCGCGCTCAACACCCGACTGACCGAATCGGCCAAGCTCTACGCGCGCTACAAGCGCGCCGCGGAGCTGCGCGAGGACATCGGCCGGCTCGAGGCGTCGCACCCATCTGTTGTCGCCCTACCGGCGTTGCGCAGCACGGTCGAACACCTGCGCAAGCTCGAGTTCAGCTTGTCGGAGATGCGCGCCGAGCTGGCGGCCGAGCCGGACCTGTCGGGCTACGACGTGTCCATTCCCAATCCGCGCTGGCGGCCATGGGTCGTCGTGGCCCTGGTCGCGCTCCTGGGCGCGGCTATCTCCGGACTTGTTGGCGTGCAGATGGGCATGGCAGTGACCGCGCTGGGTTTCGCCGCCGCACTCGTCGTCATCGCCATGATTGCTTTGCTGTTGGGCGTCCGTCGCCGCAATCGGCAGACCAACATCCGGCTCCAGAATGAGTTGCGCGAGGCGGAGATCGCGCGCCGCCTGGCCGGTCGCACGGATCTCGCTGAGCGCGTCCGCCAGGCCGAGCAGGACCGCGTCCAGGCGATGTCGTCGCTTGGCCTCTCCGATCTTGCTGTGGCTGAGACGACGCTCGCCGCGGAGACCGACCATGTCTCCAAGATCGGCGCGCGGCGCGCCGAATACCGCGGCCTCATGGGCGACGACCCTACCGACGAGGATGTCGCGGAGTTGCGCGACAAGGCCGCCGCGGAGGGCGAAGAGGCGCGCCACGCGCTCGCCGGCATGGGTGAGATGGGCAAGGAGCCCGAACGCTTCCTCAACGGCTTCCAGCTCGCGATCACGCGGCTCGGACCAGAGCGCGAGGCCGCGTTCAGCGCTGAGGCGCAGGCCGAGGCACGCGTCAACGCCAACGAGGTTGACGCGGAGAAAGTCACCGGCGATGCCGAGGCCCTGACAACGGCAGACGAAAACCTCGCGGCGGCGGAACGGCGGCTGCGGATCTACGAGGACGTGCTCGCGACGTTGAACGCCGCCGAGCGCGGCACCATGAAAAAGGCCGCGCGCTTCCTCGAAGGCCGCATGGCGCGCGATATCGAGCGCATCAGCGGCGGCCGCTACCGCCGGCTGCGCGTCGACGAGGCCACGCTCACCTTCAGCGTCCAGTCCCCGGAGACCGACGGCTGGATCGACGTGCGGCGCCTGTCGCAGGGCACGCTCGACGCGCTTTACCTGTGCGCGCGGCTGGGCATCGTGCGCCAGGTCACTGCGCCGGCGGCGCCGCCAATCGTTCTCGACGACCCGTTCGTGACCTTCGACGATGAGCGCGCGACGCGCGCGCTGGCACTGCTCAAGGACATGTCGCGCGATCTCCAGGTCATCCTGCTGACGACTTCCGACCGATTCGACTCACTCGCCGACAACGTCGTCATCCTGCCTGCGCCGGCCGAGCGCGATGGCCCAGAGCCGGTCGCGCAAATGCCTTCGGTGGAATCGATGTCGGTCTGGTCGAGCACCGCGCTACCCCCAACCGAGCCGCGCCCCGCTGCGCCGCGGCCGCCGATCGTGGTGAGCAACGGCTCCTCACCAGTCGAGCCCGCGCCACTCCGGCCGGCGGAGGACCGCTGATCGGCGCAGGCGCGGTCCTTGGTCTGCTGTCCGCGATCTTTTGGGGCGCGGGCGATTTCTGCGGCGGGCTGATCAGCCGTTACACGAGCACGTTCAGTGCCGTGTTCACGGCCCAATTTGTGGGCTGGATTGGCACCCTTGTCCTCGTGGCGGCGACGGGCGAGGCGGCGCCAACATCTGAAACGGTGATCTTTGGCGCAACTGCCGGCGCGTTTGGCGTGTCCGGGCTCGTGTGCTTCTATTACGCGCTGGGCCGCGGCACGATGGGTGTGATCGCGCCGCTTTCGGCGCTGATCGGCGCCGGCGTCCCGGTATTGCTCGCGATCTACAACGGCGAGCTGGTCTCGCTCGCCCGACTGGGCGGTATGGGCCTGGCGTTGGCCGCGGTGGTGCTCATCTCGCTGCCTGCCGGCGAAAAGACAGCTGACGAGCGCCGCCGGCTACGCATCGACTTTGCCGATTTACCGCTGGTCGTGCTGTCGGGCTTGGGCTTTGCCGGCTTCTTCGTCTTCATCGGCCATGCGTCTGCGGGCGGCGGGCTGTGGTGGCCGTTGATGATCGTGCGCACCACCGGCCTGGCCATGGTGATGGCGGGCTTCGGATATTTGATGCTGCGCGCGCGGCCCGCACCGCTGCGCGAGCGGATCGGCCACATCCTGGGCACGCAGCACCTGCACCGGTGGCCGTTCAGCCGGCTCGCACTCGGCGCGACGTTCGTGCTGGCCGGCGTGGGCGACCTGGGTGGCAACGCGTTCTTCGTGCTTGCCCAGCACGCCGACGCGTTCAGCGTCGCGGTCGTCTTGTCGTCGCTCTACCCCGTGATTACCACCGTGCTGGCCGTGCTGCTGCTGCACGAACGACTGCGCCGATTCCAGGTGGTGGGCGTGGCGCTCGCTACGTTGAGCGTGGCGCTGCTGCGCTAGCGATGTTCTGGCCGGCCGGGTCGAGCACGCGCTTGACTTCCCAGCCACCGCCGTCCGCGGCGCGCACCTGGTAGCGCGGCTGATCGAATGTTGATGGGCCACGCGTCCGCCGGCCGGTGGCGAGATCAAAGCGCGAGCCGTGCCACGGGCACTCGATGCAGCCGTCGACGAGCTTGCCGCTGGGCAGCGGGCCGCCGGCGTGGGCACATTGCGCGTGCAGCGCGTAGACCGTGTCGCCGGACCTGACGACCACCAGTTGTTGTGCCCCCGCCTTCGCAGGTGTCGGTTTGTTCTCCGGTAGGTCGGTCACGTCGAGCTTGATCCACTCGCTCTTTGTGCCGAAGCGCCAGGCGTGGCGGTTGACCATGTTGCCCAGCGTGTAGACGAGCTCGCCACCCACGTACGCGCCGGCGAGCATGATCGAGTAGGCGATCAGCTGGGTCACGATCGCGACCGTCCTATCGGCGTCCACGGGCGCAGTGAGGCGCAACCACAGCGAGACCAGGTAGACGAGCAGCGACAGGACCATCAGCGTGCCGTGCACGGTGGCCGCGGTGCGCGCATCGTCGTCGGTGTCGCTGTAGTCGGCCAGCCCGGCCACGGCGGCGGCGACCATGCCCAGGACGCCGACGACCATCGAGATGTCGGCCGCCTGACGTTGGTTCAAGAAGTCGAACAGCACCGTCAGCGACAGGGCGCCCAACGGCAGGTCCGTAATGACCGCGTGGACCGAATGGCCCAGCCACTTTCCGTGCAGCAGATCCGCCACAGGCGGCATCGCGCCGAACACCGCCCTGAGCCAGCGCACGTTGAAATCACCGAACGGCCGCGCCCAGCCGTATTGCGAACGGAGTATCCGAAGCAGCAGCCGACCGATCACCCGGACACCTCCGTGCTCTTGGGGTTTCGTGGCAACCCGGCTGCAGCCGCTTCATCGAGCAGCCACACGGCGTTCGGTGAGAGGGCCGACTGGGCCGGCCAGCGATCCACGTCGTGCTCGTTGCCCAGCACGGTGGCCACTATCTCCGACTTACCCGCGCCGGCCGACATGACCAGCACCAGGCCCGCCTCGGCGATGGACCGGGCGCTCAGCGTCACTCGGGCGACGTGCGGCTCGACATGGGTTGGCGCCGGAATCGCCAGCACGATGGGCGCGTCCGGCGCGAGGCCGGGGCTACCCGGAAATAGCGACAGGACGTGGCCGTCCGGGCCCAGGCCAGTGAGCAGCACGTCGAAACGCGGCACGCCGCCGCGCGCCAGGAGCATGTGGCGCGTCAGCTCCTCGGCGTAGCGCTGGGCGGCGAGCTCGACCGGGTTGTCGTCGCTGAGCGCCTCTTCGACAGGCACAGGATGGATGTTGCCCAGGTCGATGGGCAACAACGGCCCGCTGTTGTCGGTAACGCTCAGCAGCTCGTTGTAGGCGAGGCCGGCGTTGGAGTCGGGGTGGTCTGACGGCACAAAGCGCTCGTCGCCCCACCACAGATGGACGCGCGACCAGTCGAGTGCCGCGCGCTGCACCGGCGCGGCGAGCTCGCGGTAGAGCGGCCCGGCCATGGAACCGCCGGTCAGGGCGATGTGCGCCACGTGGCGTTCCTTGACCGCGGCGTCCAGCGCATAGATGACCCGGCGCGCCGCCTCGCGGGCAAGCGCGGCGCCGTTCTCGACGACGACGATCTCCGCACCGCCGTACGGCTGGTCAGTCACCTCAGCCACCGCCCAGCAACCTCACGGCGCGGATCAGCGCCTGCTCGAAGGTGCGGTCGAGCCCCGGCCGCTCGAGCGCCTCAGCGATGTAGGGCGTCTCGTCGAAGGGCTCCAGCCGCCCCGCTCGCCGCGTAACCGACGCGCCGTTCCAGTCGGCGGTGGCGAGCAAATGGTCTGCCTGACGGGTGACCCGAGCGCGGACAAGCGCCTTGGGTCGCGCGGCCTCGATGTCGACGCGGACCAGCGAGCCGGCCGCGCGCTTGGCGCCGTCGAGCGTGGCGCGCACGGGGTGGATCTCGACCGCGATCTCGCGCCGGCCGTGGCGGAACGCGCCGTGCAGCTCATCGCTGTCCGCGCTCCGGCGCGCGAGCGGCCGCGCGATCTCCCAGCCCAGCCGCGCGGCCAGCCAGCCCAGGTAAAAGGCGGCGCGCGAGACGCGCATCGTGTCAGTTGGCCGCGCGACGTCGACGCGGACGCTCTTGATGTGGTCCAGCTCGCGCGTCAGCAGCGGATGGTCGAACAGGCCGGCGAGCAGCTCGCGCCACAGGGACAGCCGCAGCCAGCCGATATCGGTCACGGCGACGCCGCCCGCGACCACCGTTGCGAGGCCGGCCAGGCGAGCGCCGCCGTCTTCGTGGAACGTGCCTGAGTCAACGAGCAGCCGGTCCGCGATTTCGACTATTTCGCTGAACTGCTTGGAGCCGAACGGCGGATCGTCGGGCCACCACAGCACCACCGGCAGATCGTGAATGAGCAGCGGCGCCACGACCCGCGACAGGTGCTGGGCCAGCTCGCCGCCGGTCTTGACGATGATCTGCTCGGTGCAGATCTCGGCCATCGACTGGCCCGACAGGCGGCACTCGGCATAGATGTGCGCGTCCGTCGTGGCCGGGCCGTCGAAGTCGCCCGGCGATACGACGATCGCCCGCGACGGGTGGCGCTGGTTGAGGTGGTTGATCGCTGCCAGCGCGCGCTCCGTCGTCTCCGGCCGCGGCGCAACAACGACGAGCGTCAGCACACTGGTCCGCATCCGCACCCGGACTGACCTGGTGGAGTGCTCGACCATGTGGCTCGCCAGGCGCGGGTCGCCCATCGCCCGTTCCAGGGCGTTCTGCGACACGTCGGGCTGCTCAGTCTGGACAGCGGCCGACGTCCACACCTCGGACAGCTTCTCCACGCACTCGCTGATGCTGTGTGCGCGGACCTGCCAGCGACTGGTTGGGTCGGTCTGCAAGTCGGTCTTCTGGACCGGCTCAGTCTCGGCGGTCACAGCCTGCGCCAGCGCCGGCCGTCGTGCTCGAGCAGCTCGTCGGCAGCTGTTGGACCCCACGAACCGGCTTCGTAGAAGCAGATGTCGCTGTCGGGGCCGCCGGTCTTGTCCCACTCGTCCCAGATGTCGTGCATGGGCGTGACGATGCCCCACGCTGCCTCCACCTCGTCAGCGCGGGTGAACAGCGACGCGTCGCCCAGCATCGCGTCGAGCAGCAGCGTCTCGTACGCCTCCGGGGCGTCGCGCGCGAAGGACATGCCGTAGGTGAAGTCCATGTTCACGCTGCGCACATCGAGACCCAGCTCCGGCACCTTGGCCGCGAAGCGCAGCATGATCCCCTCGTCGGGCTGGATGCGCATCGCCAGCAGGTTGGGCTCGGGCGGCGTGGAGCTCTCGCCAAACAGCATCAGCGGCGGCAGCTTGAACTGGATCGCGATCTCCGTGGCGCGGCGGGGCATGCGCTTTCCGGTGCGCAGGTAGAAGGGAACGTCGGCCCAGCGCCAGTTCTGAACCTCGAGCTTGAGCGCGACGAAGGACTCGACCTTCGACTCCTTGTTGACCTCGTCCTCTTGGCGATAGCCCACGACCTGCTTGTCACCGACCCACCCAGCGGTGTACTGGCCACGGACGGTCTGGGCACGCGCCCGGGCGTCGGTCCAGTTGGTGTCGACGGCGCGCAGGACGCGCACCTTCTCGTCTCTGAGCGCATCCGCCTCGAAGGCGATGGGCGGCTCCATCGCGACCAGCGTCAAAAGTTGGAGCAGGTGGTTCTGCAGGATGTCGCGGCTGGCGCCGGCTTCCTCGTAGAACGCCCCGCGACCCTCGACGCCCAGGTCCTCGGCCACGGTGATCTGCACGTGATCGACGTAGCGCCGGTTCCAGAGCGGCTCGAAGATGCCATTCCCGAACCGGAAGACGAGCAGGTTGCGGACCGTCTCCTTGCCGAGGTAATGGTCGATGCGATAGACCTGCGACTCGCGGAAGACCTTGCTGACCTCGCGGTTGAGCTTCTTCGCGGATTCGAGATCGTGGCCGAACGGCTTCTCGATGACGACCCGACGCCAGCCCGAGTCGTGGTGCTCGTGGTCGAGCCCGACGCGTCCGAGCTGCCCGACGATCTCGGCGAACTGCGAGGGCTGGGTGGCGAGGTAGAACAGCCGGTTGCCGCGGGTCCCGTTCTCCGAATC
>JARXKQ010000062.1 GCA_030271555.1 Chloroflexota bacterium
CTTTCCGGCCGCGCTCGATGAGTACCGCACGGCGATGGCCCAGGCGCGCCAGTTCATCGTCGACCACGACCTGGCCACCATCCCCCAAGGCGAGACCCTCAAGGTTGTCGAGACGCCGGAGTACATGCGCGGCGTTGTGCCGTTCGCCGCCTATTTCAGCCCGGGCAAGTTCGAGCCCGGCCGCCCGGAGGGCATCTACGTCGTCACACCGTCACTCGACGGCGATCCACGGGCGATGCGTGAGCACAACCATGCATCGATCTTCAACACCAGCATCCACGAGGCCTACCCCGGCCATCACCTGCAGCTGGTCGCGGCGAACCAGCATCCCAGCCTGACCAGGGTGCTCGTCGACGCACCCGAGTTCGTCGAGGGCTGGGCGATGTACTGCGAGCTGATGATGCGCGAGCAGGGCTTCGATACCGCGCCGTCGCACCGGCTGATGATGCACACCGATGCCATCTGGCGGGCGTGCCGGATCATGATCGACGTCAAGCTCCAGCGCGGCGAGCTCACAGTCCCGCAGGCGGTCGACTTCCTGGTCGAGCAGACCGGCTTCGAGCGACCGCAGGCGGCTGCCGAGATCAACTGGTACACCTACCGGCCGACCTATCCGATGTCCTACCTCCTGGGCCGCCAGCTCCTGCGCCGGCTGCGCGCGGACGAACAGAAGCGGCTGGGCGCCTCGTTCTCGTTGCGCGGATTCCACGACGCACTGCTCACGCAGGGCAGCCTGCCGATCAGCTTCCAGCGCCGGTTGCTCGCGCAGGGCGCGTAGGCACATGCGGCTCGTCCCGAGCATTGATCTGACCAATGGCCGCTCGCGGCTGGTGTATTGGCCGGGGGCAGCCAGCGGGACCGGCGTGCCCACGGATCGGCCAGAGCGCATCGCGATCGCCCTGGTGGCGCTGGGCGCGCCCATGCTCCATCTGGTCGATCTCGACGGGGCGCGCCAGGGCGTCCCGGTGAACACAGCCGCGATCGCCGCAGTGGCGCGCGATGTCGCCGTGCCGCTCCAAGTCGCTGGTGGCGTCGATGGGCCGCGCCAGATCGAGCTGGCATTTGCCGCCGGGGCGACGCGCGTCGTGGTGCCCGTGTGGATCGCCGCCGAATCGCTTGGGGCTCTGCGCGACTGCGTTCGTGCAGCGGGCGACTGGCTGTCCGTGGGCGTAGACGCGCGCGACGAGCAGATGCGCTCATACCCGTGGCCGAGCGGCGTGGTGCCCACCCTGGACGAGCTCGCCGGGACGCTCGCCGGCGAAGGCGTGCGGCGCCTGGTCGTGTCGCACTGGACTGAGGCTGATCTGCCGCGCCTGACCGCGCTGGCGACGCGCCACGACCTGGCGCTGCAGCTTGCCGGCGGCATCACTGATCCCGCGCAGATCGACGCCGTGGCCGCCGCCGGCATCGACACACTGATCCTGGGTGAAGCACTGCTATCAGGGACAATCCAGTACCAACCAAAGGTGAGGGTCCATGGCTAAGCGCAAACACACGTCACAGCGGTCGCGCATCTACGACAGCGGGGAGCGCGCCGGCTTCGCGCGCCGATCGAATATGCCGCCGCCGTCGGCCCGCGGACCGTCCGCTTTGACACTCATCCTGGGCGGGGTCGGGGTGATCGCCGTTGTCCTCGTCCTCGCATTTGCTGCGGGATGGATCGGCAAGCCCGGCGCCACGCCGTCGCCGTCGCCGGTTCCCCGGCCCAGCTTCGCCAACCTGGCCCCGCCCTCGGCGACGCCGCTTGCCAGCCCGCCGTCCGCGCCGGCCGGCGACGGCACCACGGCAACCATCGTCACGGACGTCGGCACGATCGTGATCGAGCTGTACACCGACTCGGCGCCGGTGGCCACCCAGAACTTCATCAACCTCGCCAACGCCGGCTTCTACAACGGCATTGATTTCCATCGGCTGGTGCCCAACTTCATGATCCAGGGCGGCGACCCGCTGGGAACCGGACGGGGTGGGCCGGGCTACGCGATCCAGGACGAGCCGGTCGTTGGTGCATATAACCGTGGCATTGTCGCGATGGCGCGCACGTCAGCGCCTAACTCGCAGGGCTCGCAGTTCTTCATCATCGTGAACGACTCGCCATCCCTCGTAGGCGGCAAGTACGCGATCTTCGGCAACGTGACGTCCGGCATGGACGTGGTCGACCAGATCGTCGGCATGCCAACGGCCAACAACGAGCCTGGCGGCGGGGGAACCGCCCTCAACCCAGTGTTCATGCGGAGCGTGACCATCCAGCGGCCCTGAATGAAACTATCCACACCAAGTTGCGGAATATTCATTATTCAGCCTGCATAACCCCTTGAGCCACCTCAAGGGGTCAGGTAAACTGGCGCAGATGTCGCGTTCGCGTGGCATAGCTGCCCCAGGCGCAAGGTCATGGGTAGGTTGGGTTAGGGTAGCCGGTGCAGCCGGCGTGATAGATGCCCTTGTGGCGTGGCAGGAGCCCAGCAACTTCGGTTGTTGGATCGGCCGGGACAGTGCGGCGAACCCCTCTTCGGAGGGGTTCGCTTCGTTTTAGACGCTCCCTTCAGATGGGCCACGATCCGTGCGTTGCCGGGCTGCGGGCCCTGCTCACGTACACGAGTACACTCGCCGCGGCTCCTCGCACCGGCGCCTTCGGCTCGCAGCCCCTCTTCGGGAGCTTACGGCTGGCTGGCCCGCTTGCTTCCTGTAATCTCACGACTCTCAACGGGCGCCCGTAGCTCAGCGGATAGAGCGTCTGCCTCCGGAGCAGAAGGCCGTGGGTTCGAGTCCCGCCGGGCGCGCCATCTTCCCCACTGAGCGGCACAGCCGCGGCGTTAATGCAGGTCGGTCTGCGGCTGCTCGGGCAGGATGAGCGGGGCAATCGGGTTCTGGTTGAAGTCGAAGTCGGCCCGCAGGTCGCCCAAGGCTGGATCGTTCTCCCGGACGTTGGGTCGGGGATCTGGCCGGCCGTCGGTCGCGGGATCGAGGCGCTGGCCCTGGAGGAAGTCGTCCTCGATGAACTTGACGTACGCGTCGAAGCTCAGTGTCTGGTGGTCGATCAGGCCTGCGCGGGCGTAGGGGCTGATCACCAAGGCGGGGACGCGCAGCCCGTAGCCGTTGGCGTCGATCGTGGGCGGCACGACGTGGTCGTAGAAGCCGCCCCAGTCGTCCCACGCCAGGAAGATCGCCGTGTTGGCCCATAGCGGCGACGAGGCGATCGTGTTGACCAGGTGCGTCACGTACGTCTGACCCGCGCTGACCCTGCCCGGTGGGTGCTCGCTGACCGTCCCGTTGGGCACGATCCATGAAACTGCCGGCAGCGTCCCGCTGGCGACGTCGCTGTAAAAATTGTCGAGCGTCTGCACGTTGCCTAGCTCGCCGTCTTCGTGGACGTCGTCGAAGTACGGCAGCGGGTTCCAGATCTGCGGCGTCACGGCGTCCTGCGGCCGCGGATCACAGGTCTCGCCGTCGTTGTAGCAGTCGGGCTGAGTGCCCGGCGCGATGTAGTACGCCCAGCTGATGTTGTAGGCGTGGAGCAGCCAGGTGATGTCCGTCCATGGATACTCGGGCCGCTCCTTGCTCGCCGAAGGCTGGTGCGCCCGCAGGCCCTGCGGGTTGGCGGGTTCGCTCTGACAGGAGCTGGCATCACTCGGGACCGAGCAACGGGCCGACCACTCCGACACCAGGTACAGGTGCGAGGGCAGGCTCCACGACTTGACCGCCTCGAACATGGCGTCCTGCAGCACGAAGCTCTGCGCGTAGGCCCAGTAATTGGGGATCTCGTTGGCGTCGTGGTAGCCCATGACATCCTCGCCCGCGCCGCAGGTGGGCTCGAACGGGTCGCGGCAGCGCGGGCCGCCGCCGGTGCGCGCCTGCTCGACGAAGCCATCCATCTTGCCGCCGTCAATGTCGGCCGTCGCTGCGTCGAAGCTGTGCGGCCCACCGATGTCCACATCGTTCGTGTCGTGAAACGGCGCGGTGCAGGTGCCCAGCGCCGGGCTGTCGGGCAGACACACGGTGGGCTGGCCGGCGAACATCGGGATGCCATTTGCGCCCGGGTACGTGCCGAAGTACGAGTCGAAGCTACGGTTCTCCTGCATCACGATGACGACGTGCTGGATCAGGTGGATTGGATCGTCGGGATTGAACGATTCGGGCGGCGGGGCCATCGTCGGTGGCACGGTGGGCGTCTCGCCAGGCGCAAGGGTGCGGAACGGCGCCGGGGTGCGATTCGGGTGTTGGTTGATGGTCACGCAACCGGTGATGAGGGCCGCAACGCAGGCGAGTGCGAGAAGCTGACGAGTCCGAGTCTGCGCCATCACCCCATACGACGTTTGGGCGGTTAGCCGCGCAGCGTTCCCTGGCGCAGCACCGCCAGCAGCCCGGTTGCGCCGAGCGGCTTGCTGAAGAAGAAGCCCTGGCCGTAGCGACAGCCCAGCTCCGCCAGCCGCCATGCCTGCTCGCGCGACTCGACGCCCTTGGCGACTACCTCGACGCCGCGCACGTCGGCCAGGTTGATCAGCGACAACGCGAACGCCTGCTCCTGCGCGGGGCCGTTGATCGCGGCCACGAACTCACGCGCCAGCTTGACCTGGTCGACGTTCAGCGCTTTCAGATCGGCGATCGACGTCGCGATGCCGAAGTCGTCGAGGACGATGCGGACGCCTGCGTCGCGCAGCTCGGTCAGGGCCGCCCCAATCGCCGGCATCTCCGCCGCGACGGCGCCGGTCAGCTCGACCATCAACAGCCGCGGCTCCAGTCCGGCGCCGGCCAGCGCTTTGAGCATCGCCGCGGCGGCACCTGGTGCGCGCAATTGACTTGGGGCGAGGTTGACGCTGACGACGCCTGGTCGCTCCGCGGTGCGCGGCCATGTCGCTGCCGCGCGCGCGGCCTGGTCGAGCACGAACGTCCCGATACCGTCGAGCAGCCCCGCCTCTTCGGCTACGGCCACGAACTCACCGGGCGCAACGGTGCCGCGCCGCGGGTGGCGCCACCGAACCAGCGCCTCCGCGCCAATCACCGTGCCCGGCCCCAGCCGAACGACAGGCTGAAACTCGAGCCGGAACTCGCCGCGCTCGATAGCGCCCACGAGGTCTTGGCGCAGCTCGTCAACGCCGCCGGATTGCTTCGCCATCCTCAAACCATAACTCGCGACCATGTGAGTGGATTTGTACGATGGATCGCACAGCGTTCGATATAGGAGATTTGGTGCCCGTTCAGACTGAACGCGAGCTCCCGTGGTGGTCCAAGAGCCGCGTTGTGCGTAAACGCTCGCTGAACGCTGACCGAATTATCGAAGCCGGTATGACGCTGCTCGATCGCGACGGCCTCGACGGCTTGTCGATGCGCCGACTTGGCGCCGAGCTCGGGTCAGGGGCCACCTCGATCTACTGGCACGTGCCCAACAAGGACGCGCTGCTCGACCTGCTCGTCGATCGGCTCATGGAGGAAGCCAACGCCGCGACACGGAACGCACCGGGCTCGACCTGGCGCGCCGAGCTCGCCGCTGACGCGATGGCGCTGCGAGTCGTGCTCGAGCGCCATGCCGCCGCCGCGGTCCTGCTGTCGACGCGGGCGCCGGTGGGCCCTGAAGGATTGCGCTTCATGGAGGGTGTGATGAGCGCGCTCGCCGACGCCGGATTTGGCGGCCGCCAGCGGGCGCTCGCCTATGCGGCGCTGACCGGCTACACGATCGGCCAGGTGATCCTGGAGCAACGGAGGGCACCGACTGATCGCAGGCCCCGATCAGCTACGGGCAATCAGCTCCAACGACTGGGCATCCTGCTGCGCGGTGTTCCGCGCGGCCGATTCCCGGGCGTATTCGAGAGCGCGGCCGATCTCGCTGAGCTGACCGATGAAGAGGCGTTCGAGTACGGGCTGCAGCGGATGCTCGACGGACTCGAGGCCGAGTTGCGGCCGGTCAATCCGCGGCGGCGGCTGTGAGGGCTTTCGCACGCTCGAAGATCTGATCGAGCATCGCTGGCGTCAGACGGCCGGTGAACGTGTTCTGCTGACTCGGGTGAAAGCTGCCCAGCAGCATGTACGGACCCACGCGCGCCTCAGCCGCGTGGCCAAAGGTTGGCCGCGGCCTTGGCAAGTCACGTTCGCCGTTGGCAGCGAGTGCCCGTAGCGCGCCGTCCCAGGCGAAGGCGCCCAAGCAGACGATCACCGCGACGCGCGCCAGCGCCGCCACCTCGGCCGCGAGATACGGCAGACAGTTGTCGCGCTCAATGGGTGTCGGGCGGTTCGCCGGCGGCGCACAGCGATTTACCGCAGCCACGTACACGTGAGTCAGCCGCAGCCCATCGTCAGCCGCGGTTGACGTTGGCTGGTTCGCGTATCCCGCGCGATGCAGCGCCGCAAACAGGAAGTCGCCCGAACGGTCGCCGGTGAAGACGCGCCCGGTGCGATTGCCGCCGTGCGCCGCCGGCGCGAGGCCCACGATCAACACCCGCGCCGATGGATCGCCAAATCCGGGGACCGGCCGCGCCCAGTAGTGCTCGCCTGCGAACCGGGCCGGCGGGTTACGCGCGGCCTGTTCGCGCCACTCGACCAACCTTGGGCAGCGCCGGCATTCGACGATCCTCGAATTGACCTCGTCGAGGTTCACCGAACGACGCCGGCAGTCGCTCCACTCAATAGGTCGGACAGCTGTGCCCGGTTCTCAACAGATCGGAAGTCGTGCAGCGGGTTCGAGGCAAGCAGCGTCTCCACCGCCGGTTTGCCGGCGTGGCGGACGTAGGCCGCCGGATGGATGTCACCCGTGTCGTCAGTTTCGACCGCAATCGCGACCCCGGCCGGGCCTTCCTCGTCCCCGAACTGGGCGAGCGGCGTGATG
>JARXKQ010000063.1 GCA_030271555.1 Chloroflexota bacterium
CCCAGCTGGCCCAACGCCCGCGCGAGAGCATCGACCACATCAGCCAGGCCGCCCGTCTTGGCATACGGCTCACACTCGGACGCGACCATCGCAATGCGCATGACCGAGCGATGCTAGCGGTGCCTGCGCTAGCATCTGCCTCCCGTGCTTCGAAGGATTGATATTCCCACCCTGCCCCCGCAGGGCGTCCGACTTCCCCCACAGCTCGACGGGCTGAACCGGTTGGCCTACAACGCCTATTGGATGTGGCACCCCCGGGTGCGCGTCCTATTCCGGCGCATCGACGTCGGCTCCTGGCTGCGCTATCGGAATCCCGTGCCGTTGGTCCAGGTGCAGCGCGATTGGTCGGAGATCCTCGACGACGTCGACCTGATGGCCGAGTACCGCACGCTGCTCGACGGCTTTGATCGCTACATGGACAACGGCGCCGGCCACTGGTTCGACCGTGAGCACGGCGAGCAGCTTGACGGGCCGGTCGCGTATTTCTGCGCCGAGTACGGCCTGCACGAGTCGCTCGGCATCTACTCAGGCGGCCTGGGCGTCTTGGCCGGCGACCATCTCAAGGCGGCCAGCGACATGGCCATCCCGTTCGTCGGCGTTGGCCTCTTCTACCGCCACGGCTATTTCCGCCAGACGATCGATGCCGACGGCCACCAGGAACACGCCTATCCCGACTTCGACCCGCGGCTGCTGCCGCTGAAGCGCGTTGCCGGTGAGGACGGTGGGCCGCTACGCGTGGGCGTGGAGCTGCCCGGCCGCACTGTGTGGTGTGCGGTCTGGTTGGCCGAGGTGGGCCGGGTACCGCTCCTGCTACTGGACACGGACATCCCTGACAACGACGAGGCCGACCGGCCCATCACGCACATCCTGTATGTCCGCGGGCGGGAGATGCGGCTCCACCAGGAGATGGTCCTGGGCGTGGGTGGCACGCGCGCCCTGCGCGCCCTGGGCATCCAGCCACGCGCATGGCATCTGAACGAGGGCCACAGCGCGTTCATGCTCGTCGAGCGCACGCGCGAGCTGATGGTGGGCGGCCTGGCGCAGGACGCGGCGTTCGAGCAGGTCAAGCGCAACGCCGTGTTCACGATCCACACCCCAGTCAGCGCGGGCAACGAGCGCTTTGACGCTGCCCTCGTGCGCCGCCTGGCCGCGCCGCTCGTCGCCGACAGCGGCCTCGATCTCGAGCGCGTCATCGAGCGCGGCCGCGGCACGGACAACGACGCGGGCCAGTTCGACATGACCGCGTTCTCACTGCGCACGACGAACGGCGCGAATGCCGTGTCACACCTGCATGCCGAGACGGCCAACGCGACCTGGTCGGGCGTCGTCGACCAGCCCATCCTGGGCATCACCAATGGCGTGCACCCGCCGTCGTGGATCGGCGGCCCGGCGCGCGCTCTGTACGAGATGTTGGGGGCCGACCTCGACAACCTCGACGCGGCGACGAAGCCGTTCTGGAAGGATGTCGGGAAAATCCCCGACGCTCAGCTCTGGGAGGCACACCGCCGCCAGAAGCTTGAGCTGGCGTACTTTTCGCGCCGCCGCCTGCAGAACCAATTCGCGCGTCACGGCGAGGCGCCAATGGTGCTCGAGGAGCTGTCCGAGGCACTCGATCCGGACGTGCTGACGATCGGCTTCGCGCGCCGGTTCGCGACCTACAAGCGCGCATCGCTCATCTTTTCCGACGAGGACCGCCTGGCACGCATCCTGCTCAACGCTGAGCGGCCGGTCCAGATCGTGTTCGCCGGCAAGGCCCACCCCGCCGACCGGCCGGGGCAGCGCGTCATCCAGGACATCTTCACCAAGAGCCGCGCCCCAAAGTTCGACCATCGCGTCTTTGTCCTCGAGGACTACGACATCCGCGTCGGGCGCTACCTCGTGTCAGGCGTCGACGTTTGGCTGAATACGCCGCGCCGCCCGCTCGAGGCATCAGGGACGAGCGGCATGAAGGCGGCGATGAACGGGATCATCAACTGCTCGATCCTCGATGGCTGGTGGGACGAGGGCTATGACGGCACCAACGGCTGGGCCATCGGTTCGCGCGAGACATCGCCCGATGAGGGGGCGCAGGACTGGGCGGACTCGCAGGACCTCTATCGGTTGCTCGAGACCGAGATCGTGCCGCGCTACTACGAGCGCGACGCAAACGGCATCCCGACGCGCTGGCTGGAGATGATGAAGGCGTCGATGGCCACGATCGTGTGGGAGTTCTCGACGAGCCGCATGCTCCAGGAATACGTCGAGCAGCTGTACCTGCCGGCGGCCGAAAATGCCGCGGCAAGATTGGCAGCGGCCCGACAAGCGTCCGCGGCGTCGTAACGGCGCACCTCAATTGACGGCGCGCATCTCGCTCGCGCTGGTCCTCCACAACCACCAGCCGGTGGGCAACTTCGGCTGGGTCATCGGCGAGGTTTTCGAGAAGGCATACGAGCCCATGGTCGGGGCGCTGGAGCGCCACCCCACCGTCCGCGTGGCATTGCATTACACGGCGCCACTGCTCGAGTGGATCGACGCGAACCAGCCGCTGTTCCTCGAGCGGCTGCGGGCGCTCGTAGCGCGCGGCCAGGTCGAGATCGTGGGCGGCGGCCACTTCGAGCCGATCCTCGCGGCCCTGCCTGATCGCGACCGAGTTGGCCAGCTAGTGCGGATGCGGGGCGACCTGGAGCGCCGATTCGGCGTCGCGCCCGCTGGGGCCTGGCTGGCGGAGCGCGTCTGGGAGCCGTCGTTGCCCACCGCGCTGGTCGATGCCGGCTACGCCTACACGGTCCTCGACGACAACCACCTGCGGGGCGCGTCCGTTGCCGAGGACGAGATGTGGGGCACCTACACCACCGACGACCAGGGCCGGCTGCTGACCATCTTCGGCACGGAGAAAGGCCTGCGCTACCGGATCCCCTGGCAACCCGTGCCCGAGTTGATTGCGTACCTGCGTGCCGCGGCCACAGAAGACGGCGAGCGGCTGGGGACGATGGGCGACGACGGCGAGAAGTTCGGTGGCTGGCCAGGCACTGCCGAGTTGAGCTGGGGCAAGGAAGCGTGGGTCGAGACCTGCTTCACGGCCTTGGAGGAAAACTCCGACTGGCTGACGACGGTGACTCCCTCCGACTGGATGGCTGCCCATCCGCCCATCGGCCGGATCTACGTTCCCACGGCCTCCTACGTCGAGATGACCGAGTGGGTGCTGCCTGTCGACGAGGCACCCGTTTTCGGCAAGCTGCTCCACGACGCGGTGGAGGCCGGATCACCGGCCGCGCGCTTCCTACGCGGCGGCATGTGGCGCAACTTTGCTTCGCGCTATCGCGAGGTCAACGACCTCCACAAGAAGATGCTGCGCGTATCGGCTTTGGTCGACGCTATGCCGGCGGGTGCGCTTCGGGATCGAGCGCTTGATCACCTGTACCGCGGCCAATCGAACGACTGCTACTGGCACGGCCTCTTCGGCGGCATCTACCTCGTCCACATGCGCATGGCAACCCTGGCTGAGCTAATCGCCGCGGAGGACCTGGCGCTGGGGTCGGCGGCTGCGGGCGGCGTAGCTGACTACGACCTCGACGGCCGCGACGAGGTGCTCATCGGGACCTCGGGCCAGACCGTGCTGGTCGATCCGGCCGAAGGCGGCGGCATCTCGGCGTGGGACCTGCGCCCGTCACGAGTGGCGCTCGCGTCGGTGATGCGCCGCCGGCCCGAGGCGTACCACGCGAAGCTGCGCGAGGCAGAGGCCGCGGCCATCAAATCAAAGGCAAAGTCGCTCAGCCCGCACGAGGGCTACACAGCCAAGGAGACGGGCCTGGCCAAACTCCTCGTTTACGACGACCACGAGCGGCGCAGCGGCCTGGTGCGGATCCTCGATTCGAACGGGAACGAGGTCGGCGACTTCGTCAACGGCGAGTGGAAGCTCGAACGCGCGGGTACCGCAGAGCTCGTTCTCAGCCGAACGGCGCCGTCCCTCCACGTGACGAAGGTCATTGGTCTGCGCGGTGATCGCGCCCATGGCGAGCTATCGGTGTCCGTAACCGTCGGCGGGGACGACCCGTTCGCCGGCACGCTCCAGATCGAGTGGAACCTGAACCTGCTGGGTGGTGGCGCCAATCCCGAGGCCTACTATCGCCGCGGGGAGACCGAGGTTCGTCATGACACGCCCGGCTCGGTTCCGGCCGGCGTCGACCTGTCGTTCGGCAACCGGTACGAGGGGGTCGCCATTTCAGCCCAGCCCGAGCCGGCCGCGCCGCAGGAATGGTTCCCTGTGGAAACCGTGTCCAACTCAGAAGCAGGTTTCGAGCGGGTTTATCAAGGGTCGTGTCTCACCCAGCGCTGGCCGCTCGACCTCGACACCAATGCGCCCGCGACCTTCACCACGACCCTCTGGTTCATGCAGTCGCGCGACCGCTCAACAAGGGAGGCCCGCTAGGAGGTGGGTATTCCCGCGGGGCTATTGGCGGATTTCTCCCTCGTCACCCCAATGGTCGCCGGGACGAACGCTGCGCGATAACGCTCGACGAATGCCTGAGCGCCGACTTGCTGGAAGAACTGCTCGGCCGACGTGGCTGCTTCTGATGCCTCCGGGAACTGACCCGCGGCCCGCGCCCCGACCGAGACATTGAGTAGCGCCAGGACGAAGGCCGCGCTTGCGCCGGTCAGGTCGCGCCGGGCCGCCAGGTAGCTGTCGCGCGCGTCGCTCCAGCGGCCTTCAAGCATCGCCAGCGCACAGGCATGGGAGGCCCGCCGGCCATCCGCGGCGCGACCCGGCCGCGGGATCCCGGCCAATGAGTGGACTGCCTCTCTGGCCCACGAGATCTCGTTTGCAGCCACGGCGGCCACCACGGCGGCAAGGACGGAGTCGTCGACCGATTCAACGTGCTCCCAGCCGCTGCGCGCTGAGGGCATGACCGCGTCCCAATCACCCGCCGCCAGGTGGATGGTCGCCTCGCTACCGGCCAATGACGCCACAGCTTGCGAGCTGGACGTGCCGGCAAGTGCGCGCGCCTCGGCAGCACCTGCGTAGGCATCGTCCAGGCGCCCGCGGAACGCAAGGCAGATCGCCCGCTGGATGGTCCGCCAGGCCCCATAGAATCCCGGCGCATCAAGCTCGTCGACTACATCGATCCAGGCATCCCAAGCGCCCAGCTCAAACGATTGTGACAGAGCGGCATGGGCGAACTGGTAGGTCCACGTGAGCATGCCGTGGCGCTCCGCGATTGAGTAGCCCTCCGTCAGTACCTCGGCCGCCGCCGCCACGTCGTCGCTGCCAATCAGGCCAAGCAGGTTGTTGCGTGCCCGGAGCGCGGCTGAGATGTACCCGCGCTGCTCCGCGACATACATTGCTCCGCGTAGCAGTACTTCGCCCTCGCGCACTCGCGTCGTGTTCGTCAGCGCAGTTCCCTTGGTGATCAGGACCTCGGTCAGTTGTTCGTCCGTTGCGGCATCCGGCGTTGCCAGGACACGGTCACACCAAGTGATCGCCTCCTCGGGCTCGCCCCCGATCATCAATGCCCGGCCCAGCTCGGCCTGCGCCGCGACCACCTCGGGCGTTGCACCGAGGTCCTTCGCCGCCTCAAGTGCCGGTCGCAGCAGGGTGATTGCCGGCCGTTCGGCATGCTCGCCCATGTGGGTGGAGGCCTGGGCGGTGAGGCCGCGCAGCAGGCCGAGCCGGTCACCGGCATCGCGGCTGAGCGTCTCGACCGCCCGAGCGTGCTTCATGGCAGCGTCGAACAGGCCGACGAAGGCCGCAGCCGATACCGCCCGCTCGTGCAGGGCAACCATCTCCTCACGCTCGCTCGTGACCGCGAGCGCCTGCTCGAGGTAGGCAAGCCCCTGCTTGTACGAGTGGAGCGACAAGGCCCGCTCAGCGGCTCCGCGCAACGAGACCCGCGCCTGTGCCGCCAGGGCATCGGCCTCCCGACCGGCCGGGGTGGCACGGTAGGCCTCGACGTAGTGACTGGCCAAAACGCCAGCCAGTTCGTCTTCGCCGAGCGACTCGTAATAACGGGCCGCGGCAACGTGCAGCGCCCGGCGATCGGCCCGCGACAGTGAACCCTCGGCGACCTCCCTGACGACCGCCTGGACGAACTGGTATTGCCCCCGTTCGGGCGAGCGCGGGTCGACGTCGACCTGGAGGATCTGGCGCCGCACCAGTGCGGTCAGCTGTTCGCGAAGCGCATCCGGCCGCTCCGCGGAGATGGCTGCGAGCGCGTCGATTGTGAAGCTCTGGCCCACGACCGCCGCGGTCTGGACTACCCGCCGGTCTACCTCGCCGAGCGCGTCCAGACGCGCCGCGATCAAGGCGTGGAGCGTGTCCGGCACGGCCAGGTTGTCTGCACGGCCCTTCATCCCGTAGCTGCCGTCGCCCGTGGCCACGATTTCGTCCCGGTCGAGAAGCATGCGGATCGTCTCTACCGCGTACAGCGGGATGCCCTCGGCCCGACTGGAGATGGCCATCACGGCGTCCTCGGGAATGCCCGGCACGGTGCGGCGCACCATCTCCGCCATTTGCTCGGGCTCGAGTGGATCGAGCTTCATAGCGGTGACGCTGCGTACGTTGGCGCCCCAACTGGGTCTGTGTTCGTGGAGCTCCGGCCGGGCCAGTGTCAAGACGTAGATCGGCTTGTTTCGCACGCGATCGAGCAACTCCTCGATGAAGTCGAGCATGCCCTCATCAGCCCACTGGATGTCCTCGAAGACCAGTACAGTCGGGCCATGCTCGGCGATCCGGTCGAAGAGCGTGCGCCACGCGGCGAACAACTCGTCGCGCGACCCAGCGGGCATGGGATCCAGCGCGAGCAGGCCGGCC
>JARXKQ010000064.1 GCA_030271555.1 Chloroflexota bacterium
GATGATTTCGCTCCGCCGCAGGTCGTTCTCGGACAGCACCTGGATGTCGCCGTAGAACGCCGGGCCGCCGGCGAGCATGATGCGCAGCCCCGGCTGGGGTGCGATGGCGGCCTCGACCGGCGCCAGCGCGTCCGGTGAATCGTCGGGCGAAAGGTCCAGCGCCACGACCTCGTAGACCGTCTTGCGGTCAGCGCTGATCTGGCGCGGCGCGAGGGTGTGCGGCAGGACTGCGGTCACGTGGACCGCCTGTGGGACGGCTGCCAGCGCGCGGGCCGCCGCGATCTCGAATGCCGGATCGCCCGCGCGCGCGTCCGTCTCGCTCTGAATGACGATGACCATCGCGCTGGGTGGCACGGCAATTCCAGCGAGCGCCTGGCGCGCCTTCGATGCCTCTAGGTCGTCGAGCGTGAACCCGCCGCCGCTCAACGCGCCCGGGAGCTGCGGCGCGAACGGCAGGGCGAGCAGTAACAGCACCGCCCAAGCCGCCACGACGGCGTATCTGCGCCGGGCGCAGAACGCCCCGAGTCGCTGGAAGAGGCTCACAGGATTAAGGCTACGGGCAGCGGCACAATGAGACAGAAACCATGAAATGGCTGGCCAGGGTCTTGATCGTCATCGGTTTCCTCGCCGCACTGGCCGCTGCCCCCTGGTTTGTCTTGGATCGACCGTGGACGATCGAGCGGTACCGAGTTGTGGACGATCGGACACTCCTGGTCACGGTGGCGTCAGGGCCGCTCGACTGGACGCGCGTCACGTCGGTCGTGGAAACTCCCTCATCCGTGGAAATTACCGTGACCTCGTTCCGCCCGCCCGCGCCAGGCACCGGTGGCCCTGCGATTGAGCTGGCCGTCCAGCTGGCGGTTCCCCTGGCTGATCGGACCGTGATCGACGCGAGCAGTGGCCAGCCCGTGCTCGAATGGACCAGCCCCTAGGCGGGCAGCCCGTCCTCGTCGCTCAGTGGCTCGAGGTCGGGCGGCAGCGGGGCGGCGGGGATCGCCAGCTCGATCGGGACGCGCCCCGTCGATGTGCCGTCGCGGTCGACGAGCTCGACTGTTGCTGAGATCGCCGCGACGCCGGCGATGGTCGTGATCACTGAGCAGTAGCGCACGATCGAGAGCCGGATGACCCGGGCGAGCACGGCGACCTTGAGGCCGTCCCCGGCGGCGCGATAGTGAAAGGCGATCTGGCGGTACGCCCACGGCGGGTCGGCAGCCTGGTGGCCTTCGACGACGACGTCGAGCGAGTCCACGTCAGCCCGCCGTTTGCGCAGAATCTCGACTACGTCCCATAGCGAGCATGAGCCGGCGCCAGCTAACAGCAACTCGGTCGGCGAAAAGCCGGTGGGTCCGCGATCCGGTTCGGTTGGTAGGGCAGGGGCGTTAATGGACAGGACGTGGCCGGGCTGTCGGCCAACCGCGGTGAATCGGCCGGCCTGTTTGTTCCAGGAGACGTTGACGGTTCTCATGCGCGGGGAGGCGGGCACAGCCGCCTGATCGGGCCTACTCGCCGATGACCGACCAGATGAAGCCCATGAAGATGAAGATGCCCGCGAAAAGGCCGACCATCGCGGGCGCGCCGGCCTGCTGCGGGCCCAGGCCCAGGCTGGCCAGGAAGGCCATGCCGCCAGCCCAGAGCACGATCAGCAGCAGGAAAAGCCAGCGACCGTTGGGGCCGGTGATCATCGATGCCCAGCTGGTTGTGCGGCGCGACGGCACGAGGGCGACCATCAGGATGATCGCGACCATTAAGCCCGCGAGCAGGATCGATCCGATCAGCGCGAAGGGATGGAGGATCAGCTGCTGGAAACCGGCGATGAGCGACACCACGACCGCCCCGGTCAGCAGGACGCAGAAAACGATCGCGAATTGCCTGGCGCGCTCCATCGGCGGCGAGTCTATCAACTGCAGTGACGGCGCGGTATGATGCGCCACTATCCACATTGCATAAGGAATATGCAGCCTTGAGCCTCGAAGCCACCTCCGTTCCCACCGTCGCCACGGAGCCGTTCATCAATCGGCGTGACCCCGCGCTGGCGCTTGGCCCCGACGGCCGCCCCGCGATGAGCCGCCGCGCGCCCAAGTGGGCCGACGTCCCCGACGAGAAGTGGAACGACTGGCGCTGGCAGCTGTCGAACCGCGTCAACGAGCTGGCCGATGTCGCGGAGATCCTCAACCTGACCGAGGAGGAGCGCGACGGCCTCAGCGCGCCCGACAAGTTCCGCGTCGACATCACGCCTTACTTCATCAGCCTCATCGACCCTGATGACCCGAACGACCCGATCCGGCGCCAGGTCATCCCACTCGGCCGCGAGGCGCAGGCCTTCACCGCGATGATGGAGGACTCGCTCGCCGAGGATCGCCACTCCCCGGTGCCGGGCTTGGTGCATCGCTATCCCGACCGGGTGCTGATGCTCGTCACGACGCAGTGCGCCTCGTATTGCCGCTACTGCACGCGGTCGCGCATCGTCGGCGACCCAACCCAGAACTTCAACCGCGCCGAGCACGAAGCGCAGCTCGACTACCTGCGTCGCACGCCCCAGGTGCGCGACGTCCTCATCAGCGGTGGCGACGGCCTCACGTTGGCGCCCAAGCTGCTCGAACAGATCATCCGCGGGCTGCGCGAGATTCCGCACATCGAGATCATCCGCATTGGTTCGCGCGTGCCGGTCTTCCTGCCGCAGCGCGTCGATGACGAGCTGTGCGAAATGCTGGGCAAGTACCACCCGGTCTGGATGAACCTGCACTTCAACCACGCCAACGAGATCACGCCCGAGGTGGCGCGCGCGGTGGACAAGCTGACGCGCGCGGGCATTCCGGTCGGCAACCAGAGCGTGCTCCTCGCCGGCGTCAACGACTGCGTCAACATCCAGCGCCAGCTCGTTCACAAGCTGGTCGAGATGCGCGTCCGCCCGTACTACATCTACCAGTGCGACCTGGTCGAAGGCTCGGGCCACTTCCGGACTCCGGTCGGCAAGGGCCTCGAGATCATGGAAGGGCTGCGCGGCCACACGAGTGGCTACGCGGTGCCGACGTACGTGATCGACGCGCCCGGCGGCGGTGGCAAGATCCCGGTCATGCCCAACTACCTGATCAGCTACTCCGATCACAAGGTCGTGCTGCGCAATTACGAGGGCTACATCACCACCTACGAGGAGCCCACCGACTACAAGGCGCACGACAAGACCACCTGCGACGCGTGCCTGCACGCGCGCAAGGAGCCGGGCCAGTCGGGCGTCCTGGGGCTGCTCGAGGGCGAGCGGATGTGGATCGAGCCGACGGGCTTCTCAGAGGTCCACGCGCGCGGCAACGATCAGCCGCATCGGCTCCAGCAGCCAGGCAAGTGGACGCCCTACGGCGTGGGACCGATTGAGGGCAAGGCGCGCGAGACGCTGCCGGTGCTGCCCGCAGAATTCGGACCGGGCGAAGAGCCCCGACCACTGGATGGCGAGCCAACCGCGTCCGCCCATGGTGAGCTGCTCTAGGACGTTCGCATTGTCTGGGACCATTGCGTTAGTGGGGCCGATATCCGTGCGACATATGCTGGACGCGATGCGATCTGATGCGTGGCGTCGCGCGGCGGCAGTCCTGGCAATCCCACTCCTGCTCGCCGTTTCGGCGACGCCTGTCGCCGCTGCGGCAGCGAGCGCCAGCATGGCCGCGCCGGCGCAGCCGGTGCCATCTGCCCAGGGAGCGCCGAATGCCTGTGATGACTCGGCGTACAGCCTGCTCGGCGGGAAGTGGAACGGAACGCTCAACTGGAGCTTCCAGTCGTCGACATCGCCGGAGGAGTACACGAATTCGGCGGTGCTGACGGTCATCATGCGCTCCTTCGCCAACATGACCGGCGCACGCAACGACTGCGGCCTGCCCGACAACGTGGGTGCGACCGCCAACTACCTGGGATCGACTTCACTCGCTCCGGGCGTGACCAAACGCGGCTTCTGCAACGGCAAGGATGGGCACAACGTGGTCGGCTTTGGACCGCTGCCATCGGGCATCCTCGCTGTGACCTGCACCTGGACCAATAGCGCGGGCCGGATGGTCGAGTCGGACATCCGCGTCAACTCGAGCATCTTTTGGGCGCTCACCGTTTCGACGTGCCATTACTGGCAGGAGCTGCTCGAGCCGACCATGACCCACGAGATCGGCCACGCTTTTGGCTTGGGCCACGTGGCCGAGCGCAAGCACGGCCGGTTGACGATGAGCACGACCTCAGACGGGCAGTGCAACAACGGCGAAACGACGCTTGGCTGGGGCGATATCCGCGGGCTCAACCACCTGTATCCGCTCTAGTGCCGTTCGACAGCACCACGCTGCATCTGATTGACGCGGCCTACGAGGTCGACATCGAGACCACTCGACCCGACGGCACGACCCGCTCAACGACGATCTGGGCCGTCGTCGAGGATGGCGAGGTCCTGGTGAGGTCGTGGAAAGGCGATCGCGGCTACTGGTATCAAGCGGCCCTCGACCGTCCCAACGAGGTGGCCCTCGTCGTCGATGGCGAGCGTCTGCCGGTGCAGGCCGTGGTGGCGGACGACGAGGCGGCTATCGCACGCTGTTCGGCCGGACTGTCGAAGAAGTACCGCCGCGATTCATCGTTGCCAGGAATGCTCCTGCCACGCGTCCTGCCTACCACCGTACGGCTCGAGCCGCGATGAATCTTCTCGACGGCACCGGCCTGCCCGATCCCAACGTTGCCCCGCCCACCGTGGCCGAGTCGGGCGATCCATTTGCTGGACTGCGTGTCGCGCATCTGGTCGCGCGGCTGCCGCGCGGGGAGTGGGTCCGGTTGCGTGACGTCGTCGATCGGCTCAACGCGGACTACCTCGATTGGTCGTTCGCGCGACCCGTCGTCGCCGCGGTCGCGGTCCAGCTCGCGGCCAACTGGCAGGCCGATTTCCGCACCAGCCTGGGCTTCGAGCTGCACGTCGGCGAGCGCGGCGAGGAGCTGCGCATCGAGGACTCCGCGCGCGCCGGGACGTGGCTGGTCGCGCAGGTCGAGCGCTACGCGGCCGAGTGCCGCATCCGCCTGCAGACGTTCGCCCGCGAGGAAGGCGAGCGACCCTAGGGCCTCCCGAGCGCCTCGTAGACACCGCGGATCGTGTCGATCTCAGGTCCGCGATCGGCCTCCCAGCGGTTCGTCAGGAAGACGAACACGAGACCGATTTCTGGGTCAATCCAGATTCGTCCACCGCTCGCCCCACCATGGCTAATGACGCTCGCGCTGCCGGGCACGTCGCGCATCAGCGTCGGTTTGGCCCAGCCCAAGCCAGCGTGGACGCTCCTTTCCTCGCCGTCGATAAGGCCGGGTAAGCCCTGCGTCTGATCGGCCCCCATCTGGGCGACCGTCTCGAGGCGCAGTGGAAAGGCCGCGCGGCCTGCCAAAGGTCGTGGCATCACCAGTGCCGCGCCAAAGGCAGCAAGGTCCGCCAGGCTGCCGAACAGGCCACCGCCAGGCAGGGCCACGCCGGCGAGATAGCGCACGACGAGGTAGCGCACGAGCCCGTTGTCGACCCCGACGCCGTGCACCAGCAGCGCCTTCCGGCCGGCGCCGCGCGGGTCGAAGGTCAGGTGGATACCGAGCGGCTCGCACAACCGTTCCGCCAGGTAGCGCACGTAGGTCATTCCGGTGACCCGCTCGATGATTGCTGTCAGCAGGTAGAACGACGCGCTGTTGTATTCCCAGCGCGCGCCCGGTTCAAAGCGGAGCGGCTGCTGTATGACCTCTCGCGTCATCTGTGCCGCTGACTGCCGCCGGCGGAGGAACTTCGCGTCGACCGTGTCGACGACCCCGGACGTGTGGGTCAGCACGTGCCACGGCGTTATCCGTGCCTTGTCGCCAACATCCATGCCGGGCACCCAGCGCGCCACCGGGTCGTGCAGCCCCACGGCGCCATCCTCAACCAGTTCCATGAAGGCGGTGGCGATGATGGGCTTGGTGATCGAGGCCAGGAAGAAGTTCGTATCGGTGCTGAGCGGTCGCCCGCCCTCGCCGGTCGCTTCGGTGCGAATTGCTCCTTCGCCATCGCCCACCGCGAGGCCGGCCGCCGGCAGATCACCGGCCACGACGCGTCCACGCAACGCGGCGAAGACCTCATCGAGTCGCGCCGGGTCGCGGCGCAAAGCACTGACGTCAGATTTCGACACGGTCACGCGGCGAAGATAGCGCGGCGATCGGCTACGGTCATATCCGTGAAGCGCTCAGACCTGGTCGAACACACCACACGCCTCGTGGCTGAGGGGGAGCGGCTGCAGAAACAGCCCGGCATGGCCGCGCTGCGCACCTGGCTCCAGCTGAGCGACGAGCTCTTGAGCCAGGCATGGGGCGCGATGGATCGCTACCACCTCGCGTGGCTGGGCGTGGGTCGCGTCGCGGCGGTGAGGGGCCGCGCGATGACGCCCGAGGAAGAGGCCGCCTATGTCCGGGATGTCGCCGCACAGAAGACAGCGGCGCTGAAGATGAGCCTGCGCGCGGTCGAGGAGCAGAACATGCCCTTCCTGGATGAGGAGCGCGATTCTCGCTGAGGGGCGGCTCGCTAGATGCGGCGGATTTCCTCGATGGGCACGACGAAAACGGTCGCGCCGCCGTGGGTCACCTGGGTCGGCAGGAAGGATGCCTCGAGCACGCCCAGCGGATCGGCCGGCACCTCCTGGACGCGCGACCGGCAGTTCTCTTCGATGAGCTTCATTGCCGCCGGCACCTGCTCGTCATCCACGCCGATGTACAAG
>JARXKQ010000065.1 GCA_030271555.1 Chloroflexota bacterium
CGCGGCTGCTGGCACGTAGTTAGCCGTGACTTATTCATCAGGTACCGTCATTATCGTCCCTGGTAAAAGAGGTTTACAACCCGAAGGCCTTCATCCCTCACGCGGCGTTGCTGCTTCAGGCTTTCGCCCATTGAGCAAAATTCCCGACTGCTGCCTCCCGTAGGAGTCTGGGCCGTGTCTCAGTCCCAGTCTGGGTGATCGTCCTCTCAGACCACCTACCGATCGTCGCCTTGGTGAGCCATTACCCCACCAACGAGCTAATCGGACGCAGGCCCCTCCCAAAGCGCATTGCTGCTTTGATCAATCAAATGAATGACCGATCGTATGCGGTATTAGCCACCCTTTCGGGCAGTTATTCCCCACTTCGGGGTAGGTCACCTACGCGTTACTCAGCCGTCCGCCACTAACTTCTCGAGCAAGCCCGAGAAGTCCGTTCGACTTGCATGTCTCATGCACGCCGCCAGCGTTTATCCTGAGCCAGGATCAAACTCTCCGACAAGAACTGCCCTTGCGGCCAGTTCAAAAAGTTCGGGGTTTGCCCGCTCGCACTAGCTGATTGCCTACCACTCTTCACTTGTTAAGGTGCAGCGCCCAGAGCCTTTCCGGCGACTGGCACGGCCGCGCATTGTGACAGGGTCACAAGGAGGCCGTCAACCGTACGGTGCTGGATCTGGGGGCTCAATGACTGAGCCTGCCCGGGCCACCTACAGGGCGACCGCGGAATGGGAACTATAACACAGGCGCAAGGTCGCGTGGACCGGGTCCGAGGTGTCGGATGGGCCACGAGCCAGTGCTCTCTGACGACCTTTTAGAGCGGGCCCTCCTGGGCGAGGAGGATGAAGGCCGCGCCACAAAGGATGCTGATGAGCCCCAGCTCGACTGAGCCGGGCGCGCCCAAGGGACCTGTCGCGATCCAGTAGACGAGGCCGCCCAGCAGCACCGCAAACAGCGGCTTTATGAGCCGCAGCAGCAGCTCGATGATCAGGTTGCTCATCGCTCGTTCACCTCAAATGCGCGCCGGCCCTGCATGGCGCGGATCAGGGTCACTTCGTCGGCGTATTCGAGGTCGCCGCCGACCGGGATGCCGCGTGCGATCCGAGTAATTGACCCGACCTCACCGGCCAGGCGCTCGGCGAGGTACATTGCCGTAGCCTCGCCCTCGAGCGTGGGGTTGGTGGCCAGCACCACTTCCTCATATGGCTCGCCCGCACGCGAGCGCTCCGCGGCTCGGTCGAGCAGCTCGCGCACACGCAGCCGGTCCGGGCCGATCCCGTCCATGGGTGAGATGGCGCCGTGCAACACGTGGTAGCGGCCGCGAAACGCGCCGGTGCGCTCGAGCGCGAGCACGTCGAGCGGCTCCTCGACCACGCATATCCGGCTGTGGTCGCGCGACGGATCAGCGCAGATGGGGCACTGCGGTCCGGTCGAGATGTTGAAACAGGTCTCGCAATAGACGACCTCGTCGCGCACCGCGACCAAAGCCGCGGCCAGCTGCCGCGCCTCTGCTTCAGGGGCGCGCAATAGGTGGTAAGTGAGTCGTTGGGCTGTCTTGGGTCCCACGCCCGGCAGGCGCGACAACGCCTCGATCAGGCGCGCGACGGGCTCGATCAACGTGGCCAATTACGTCGACCGATCCCTAGCCGATCATGCCCGGCATACCGGGCATCTTCATGCCACCGGTGATGCGTGCCGTCTTCGCATCGATCTGCGCCTTGACCTGGTGCACGCCGTCGTTGACGGCTGCGGTGATCAGGTCCTGCAGCATCTCGACGTCGTCCGATGCCGCGTCGGGACTGATAGTCAGCGACATCAGCTCGCCGTGACCGTTGACGACGCACTTGACGGCGCCGCCGCCGGCCGTGCCCTCCACGGTCATCGTCTCGATCTCGGCCTGCACCTTGGCCATCTCGGCCTGCATTTGCTGCGCCATCTTGGCCAGGTTTCCGTAGCCCACTTACTTGACCTCCGGGTTGGTTCTAGTCGACCTCGGCCACGTCGGCCAGGTCGTCTGCAAATATCTTTCGTGCCTGGGTCACCAGGTCGTCGCCGTCGGCAGCTGTGCCCAGGCCCATCTGCGGGATGAGCTCCACGTTTGTGGCCACGCAGCGAACGGCGACTGCGCGACCCAGGACCTCGCCGATCCCCTCCTCCAGCTTGCGCTGCTTGCGCGTCGCGATGTCGCGCATGAAGGCCTGACTTTCAGGGAAGCCCAGGACGATGGTCGCGCCGCTCACTTCGACCGGGCGACAGGCATTAATGAGTGGCCGGTCGGCCGGGTTGCGGCTGACGCGCTCGACGATTTGCGGCCACGCGGCGATGAGTGCGGCGAGCGCATCGTCCGGCACGGACTCGACGGGCTGGGGTACCGATTCAACTGGCACAGGCACCGACTCGACCGGCTTGGCTGCCACTTCGACCTTGACTGCCTGCGGCGGTCTGGGCGCGCGAGCCGCCTGCCGAGCGGCCGGGGCCCGTTCCGGAGTGGACTCTGGTTGAGCGGGTTGGGTCGGGGCGGGCTGGGCCGGGGCGGGCTGGGCAAGGGGGCGGTTGGTCGGCTGGCGGGCGGGTCGGTCGGTGGTTGGTCCGTCGCCACCCTCCAACAGGGCGAGCTCGAGCTGCAGCCGATAGCCACCGGCGGCGCCGCGGTTCACGTCGAGGCCGGCGAGGCGGCGCGCGGCGCGGGTGAGACGGGGCGCGCGATCGGCACCGCCGCGACTCGTGTTGCTGAGTGCACTTATCAGCTGTTCGCGCATGCGTGCGACGACCTGATCGGCGAACGCGACCAGATCCCGGCCATCGCCCTCGAGATCGTCGAGCAACCGGATGCCATCGAGCGCGTCGCCCGACGCCAGGTCGTCGATGAACCGATCGACGCTCTCCATCTCGGCCAGGCCCAGCAGGTCACGCACGTTGCTGGCATTGATCTCTTCGATGCCGCTCGAGATGATCTGGTCGAGCATCGACTCGGCGTCACGCATGCCCCCAGCGGCGCGTTGCGCGATCAGCTCGATCGCGTCGTCACTGATCGTGCGACCTTCCGCTTGCGCGATGCGCCGCAGCTTGCCGCTGATCTGTTTTTCGGGGAGCGGCCGGAAGGTGAACCGCTGCAGCCGGCTGACCACGGCGGGGCGGATGCCGCTTGGGTCAGTTGTGCAGAAGATGAACAGGACGTCGGGCGGCGGCTCCTCGAGCGTCTTGAGCAGCACGTCCCAGCCCTCTTTGATGCGCTGGACCTCGTCGATGATGAAGACCTTGCGCCGCAGATCCGCGGCGGCGGTGTAGACGCGCGGCAGCAGCTCGCGCATGTCGTCGACCCGGTTGTTGCTCGCAGCATCGAGCTCCACCACGTCGAGGGCACGGCCCTCACGGATGGCGACGCATGACTCGCACGTGTCGTCGGGCTCGCCGTCGACCTGGTTGGGGCAGTTGACTGCCTTGGCGACGATCCGTGCCGTGGAGGTCTTGCCCGTGCCCCGCGGTCCGACGAAAAGCAGACCGTGCGCGAGGCGGTTGAGTCGGACGGCATTACGCAGCGTCTCGACGATCGCGTCCTGGGCGACGACGTCCTTGAACGTCTGCGAGCGCCAGCGGCGATAGAGCGCCTGATGGGGCGGGGCTGGCTGTGTGACGGCAATCTCCGGGGGCATCGATGCAGTTTAGAAGTGTTAGCCGTGCACCCGCCGTCGACCGGTGACGCTCACGTGCCCAACGAGGAGATCGGCTCAGACCAGGCCTGTCCGCGGCACCCGGCGAACAGCGTTTATCGCTGCTTCCTTCCGGACCTGACGAGGTTCACGCGTCGCCGCTGCGCGGGACCCGATCCTCAGCACCAATCTCTCCGCCGGCCTTCGCGAACGCTGGCCTCGGGTGGGAATTCAGCCCTGCTGAAGCGGATTGCAGGTACAGGGCACCGCTAGTTCCCCGCCTAGCACGGCCCGCGAATGATACCTGCGAGCGCCGGGCGGTCCGTCCTCCGCTCAGCGGTTGACCCGTCCCCTGAAGGAGATCAGGGGGCCCGGAACCTGTCGCTCAGCGGACGATCACCCCGCTGAACGGGGCGGACATCGTATGACCGGGCGCTCGTCGGACGGTTGACCCGCTGAGCGGTGTGGCGGAGAGGGAGGGATTCGAACCCTCGATGGGTTGCCCCATACGGCATTTCCAGTGCCGCGCACTAGGCCTCTATGCGACCTCTCCGCGGGGTTGAATCTCGAGGCGTCTGGCGGAGAGGGTGGGATTCGAACCCACGGTGCTTGCGCACACCGCTTTTCGAGAGCGGCACCTTCAACCACTCGGACACCTCTCCGCGCGAGGAGGATAGCAATTGAGCCGGTTTGACCCGCTGGTCAGTGGCCGCGGGCCGAGGTAAGTCGCAGCTCAGCGGCCTCGCGCGCCATGATGCCCGACACGACCGATAGGTGACCCTTGGCAATCGAGCCCGATGCGCCCGATTTGGCGTCCGGGGTCGCGAACACGAGGCCATCGACGTCGGACTCGATCAGAGCGCCGACGCACATGGCGCATGGCTCCACGGCGGTGAAGACGATCAGGCCGGATAGCTTTGTGCGACCCAGGCGGCGGGCGGCCTCGCGCACGACGATGATCACCGCGTGCGCAGTGGGATCGCCCGTCGTGGCGATCGCGCTCCGGCCGCGCGCGACCATCGCCTCATCGAGCACGGCCACGGCGCCATCGGCCGCTTCGCCGGCATCAGCGGCTGCGCGCGCCTCGGCCAGAGCGGCACCCATGTAGAGCTCGTAATTCACGTTTCGATCGTAGCGCAGCGGCCCGCCCAAGTAGTCGCCGACAACGCCGGCGGGACGAACGCCTTCCAGATACAGTCCGCCGGTCATAGAAACGGTGCTGCGCCGTAACTGACCGAGGAATCTGAGGGAACCCGATTGTCCGCCACTGAAATTGCCGCTGCGCCCGACTTCGCCAACAGCCACCACCTGAGTCCGCGCGCGAAGCTCGAGATCCTTTTCGCGGTCCTGCTCGCGCTCTTCATGTTCGCCCTCGACCAGACGATTGTTGGCGTCGCGCTGCCGAGCATCATCTCCGACCTGAAGGGCCAAGAGCTCTACGCCTGGTCGATCACGATCTACCTGTTGACGTCGACGATCAGCGGGCCCATCTACGGCAAGCTGTCCGACCTGTTCGGCCGCCGGCCCATCTTCATCTGGGCAGTCGGCTTGTTCCTGGTCGCGTCCGTTGGCGCCGGCCTGTCGCAGAGCATGCCGATGTTCATCTTCTTCCGAGGCCTGCAGGGCCTGGGCGGCGGCGCCGTGTTCCAGCTCGCGTTCGCTGTGCTCGCGGACCTTTACACGCCGGCGGAGCGCGGCAAGTACTCCGGCCTGTTCGGCGCGGTGTTCGGCCTGTCGTCGATCATCGGGCCTGCCGTGGGCGGGCTCATCACGGACAACCTGAGCTGGCACTTCATCTTCTTCGTGAACGTGCCCATAGCTCTCGCGTCGCTGTACGTGATCTTCCGACTGCTGCCGGCGATCAAGCACCCCGAGGCGGCGCGCAACATCGACTATGTCGGCGCTGCCCTCTTTACCGCCACCATCGCCCCGTTTCTCGTCGGCCTGACCAACCGCCAGCAGGCCGATTGGGCCGACCCCTGGGTGGGCGGGCTGATGCTGGTAGGGCTCATCTTCGGGGTGATCTTCCTGTGGTGGGAACGGCGTGCCCCAGAGCCGCTGATCGTCTTCCCTCTATTCCGCATCCGCACTTTCACGATCTCTGTCCTGGCGATGTTCCTGATGTCGTTCGGCTTCCTCGCCGTCATCGTCTATCTGCCGCTGTGGTTCCAGGTGGTGCACGGCTCGACCGCCACAGAGTCCGGCTACCAGCTGCTGCCGCTGCTGGGCGCGCTGATCGTCAGCGCCACTCTGTCAGGCCAGATCGTGGCGCGCACCCATCGTTACAAGTTGCTCATCGTGGCGGCGATGACTTCGCTGACGGTTGGGCTGCTGCTGCTCACGAACCTTCACGCGAATACCGACCTGGTCACGCTGTGGATATGGATGGCCATCGCCGGCGCTGGCATCGGCCCGGCATTCGCGGTCTTCACGCTGATCGTCAGCGCCGCGGTGCCCATGCGTCAGATTGGCGTCGCGTCGAGCAGCCTGACGTTCTTCCAGCAGATCGGCGGCACGATCGGTCTGACGATTGCGAGCACGCTCTTTGCGAGCCGGCTCACGGAGGAAGTGCCCAAGCAACTGGTCGCCGCGGGCGTGCCCCAACAATTCATCGCGCAGTTCGCGGGCAACTCGGGCTCGTTCAACCTGACCGGCACGGGCGACTTGGGCGCGCGCATCCTTGCCCAGGTGCCGGAGCAGTTCAAAGCGCTTATCGAGCCACTCATCCCGAACATCGTCGGCGGCATCCACGAGGCAATCTCGCTCGCCCTCGGCGGCGCGCTTTGGGTGGGCATTTGCGCCGCGATCATCGCGGTCCTTGCCGTGATGTTCCTCAAGGAAGTGCCACTCACTTCGAACTGGGACGAAGCCGGTGGCCCACCGCCGGCGGCGATGGGCTAGCCGCTCCAATGCAAGCTCCAAAGCCGCGAACTGAACGCGGCTGGTCGCGAACAAAAGAGGCCCCCAATTAGGGGGCCTCTTTCCATTTCAGGTGTTGGCGCGCCTGGCGAGACTCGAACTCACGACCTTTAGGTCCGCAACCTAACGCTCTATCCACTGAGCTACAGGCGCCCGA
>JARXKQ010000066.1:0-4418 GCA_030271555.1 Chloroflexota bacterium
CAGTTCTGTTGCGGTCCGGCGCCCTGATCAGCGTGCTCATGTTGGCCGCTTGCTCGAGCGGCACCAGCCCGACCGGCCCGACGCCGCAGGCCACTGTTCCCGCGACCGCCGCGCCCACCGCCACCACCAGCCCCGCGCCATCAACAAGCCGGATTGCCTTCGGTGTTCGCTCGGCGGCTGGGAGCGACCTGTTCTCCGTTCTGCCTGATGGCACCGACATGCGCCAGCTGACGACCGGATCAGGCAATCACCTGTGCGCCTCTTACTCGGCAGATGCAATTCAGGTCGCGTATTGCAGTGACGCCAGCGGCAATTGGGAGATCTGGACGATCCAGGCAGACGGCACCGGACCGAAGCAGTTGACGGACCTGAAAGGGCGAGCGCTCTTTCCCGATGCCTCGCACGACGGGACGAAGGTCGCGTTCGGCGGAGTTCAGGGCACCGACAGACACAACGAGATCTACGTGGTCGACGCATCGACCGGTGATGGCCTTGTCGCTCTCACGAGCTGCGCGGGCCTCGCTTCCGGCTGCTACAACGACTATCCGGCTTGGTCGCCCAACGACGAGCAGATTGTCTATATCCACGCCGAAGACGCCGTCAGCGGAGTCTGGGTCAATGAGCAGGTCTGGATCATGAATGCCGACGGCAGCAATCAGCACCCACTAACCACCGACAGCTTGGCGAAGGATCAGGTTCCCAACTGGAGCCCGGACGGAAAGAGCATCGTGTACTCCAGTGGCGCGCTAACCAGCGAGGGCATCTGGGTCATGAAGTCAGACGGCTCGAGTCAACAGCAGCTGAGCGGTTGCCTGCCCGGCCAGGACTCACCATGTGCCGCGGGTGACGACTTCGGGCCCGTCTGGTCTCCCGATGGCACCAGGATCGCCTTCCTGAGGTCGTTCCAGGACATTGGCACCAACGACCGACCTATCTACGTCATGAACGCCGACGGCAGCGACCAGCACCGCGTCACACTGAATGTGATCCTCGCGGCCGTACCGTCGTGGCGATGAGTCAAATCCGCGCGAGACTCGACCGACCGCGCGGCTACTGGCGGTAAGACCGCTTGCCGCGCTCGAGGTTCCAGCCGACGCGCAGCAGGACGACCGCCCACATGCGGTACGGCCGCCACGCCTCCGCGATCTCGAGGTAGCCGGCGCGATCCAAGCCCGGCTGGCCGTAGAGCTCGGCTGCGGCCTGCAGGCTGAGCGCCTCACTCTCTGGGACGTCGTCGGCGACGCCGCAGCCCCGCAGCAGCACGGCCTCTGCCGTGAACGGTCCAACGCCGGGCAGCTCGCGCAGCCGCGCCAAGGCCTCGTCGTGAGGCATGGCACGCAGCTCATCGGTGTTCAGGCGCCCGTCCATGGCCGCGCGCGCCACGCCGTGGAGCCACACAACCTTGCGCTCTGGCAGGCCCGCCAGCTCTCTGGTCTCGAGCAGCCGCGCCGGCCTCGGGAAAGCCACATAGGGATGGCCGTCGACCGTCGCCTCGTCGCCCAGCGCCGCGCCCAGGCGCCTCTTGATGGCCGCGCCCTGGCGCATTGAGATGCGCTGGCCGATCACGAACGAGGTCGCCGCTTCGTACGCCGAGTAGAAGCACACCGGCCGCAGGTAGTCGTGCGCCTCCTGGAGCCGGCCGATAACCGGATCGCGCTTGCCCACATCAGGCCAGCCGCTGCCGTCATGGTCGAGCGACAGCGACCGCGCCGCCTGCCGTTGAACTTGGTCGCGCAGAGAAGACGGAGCATCCGTCCGACCGACCACCACGCCGTCCGCCCGCTGGCTGAGCTCGACTGCAGCGGATGAATCGGTGCCTTCAACTGGGAAGGCCATGGCGATCGACTGTTCACCCACCTCGCCGCCGCCGATGCTCGATGGGAAGCCACCAGCAAAGGACTGCGCCGCGGCCAGGCTGAATGGGCCGCGCGGTTTGACCTCAAATGTGTTCATCTCCGCAGCCGGCCCGCGGGCCGCTGCTGCGCGCGAATCGGCCGGTTCCCGGCGTGCCGCCGGGTCCCGTCCGCGTCGCTTGCGGGTGTCACCAGGCTGCTGGGATCGCTGCGAGCTTGGGCTGCACCTCACCGACGAGGCGCTCCATGGTTTTCTGGTCGTACGGCGCCGGAAAGCCGAACACGATGTGGCGGTAGCCCGCGGCCACAAACGGCGTCAGCAGCTCGACCAGGTGCTCGGGCGTGCCCGTGGGCTGCGCCGAAGCCGGCCGGCCCGACCAGGTGAGCGCCTTGCCGTTGTGCTCGTACGTTTGCTCGAGCACCTTGACTGCCTCATCGGTCGAATCGCGGATGATCACCGGACCCGTGTTGAGCGTCCGCTCGATCTCGCGGTGATCGCGCCCCACTTCCTCGCAGTGGCGGCGCAGCGCGGCCTCTTTGCGCGCGAAGTTCTCCACGCCGCTCGCGAATGAGATGTTGTTAGCGTCGCCGTAGCGCGCCACGAGGCGCAGCGTGACCTGCTCGCCGCCGCCGCCGATAAGGAGCGGCATGTGCTTCTGGAGCGGCGCCGGCTCATTGCGTACGGCGTCTTGGTGGTAGCGCAGCCCAGCGGCGCTGGGTTCCTCACCATGGAGCATGCCGCGCATCACCGGCAGCGCCTCGCGCAGCCAGCGCAGCCGCTCCCCGGGTGTTTCACCAAACTCGATGCCGAAGGCCTTCGCCTCCGTCTCGTTCCACGCCGAGCCGATGCCCAGGTAGGCGCGGCCGCCGCTGATGTGGTCGAGCGTCGTCGCCATCTTGGCCACGAGCGCCGGGTTGCGGAACGGATTGGCCCCGACCATCAGGCCGACCCTCACGCGCTTGGTCGCCTGCGCCCACGCCGCCAGCGCGAGATAGCCCTCAAACATGGGCCCCGCATCGGAGCCGACGATGGGATACAGGTGGTCCCACGTCCAGAGCGAGTAGAAGCCCAGCTCGTCGGCGCGCACTCCGGCGGCGAGCATCGCGGGCCAATCGCTGTACTGGTTCCAGCACAGCGCGCCAATCTTCAGTTCGTTCGTCATGGCCCCGAGGCTAACGGAAAACAAAAGACCCGCCGGGAGGGGGTCCGGCGGGTCGGTCTTTGGGGTGCTTTATCGGCGGCTTAGTGCCCTTGGCGGATTAGCGCCGGCTGAGGAACCTCAGCCGATCGGGCCGATTGGCCTTCGCTGGCCGACCGGCGGCGAGCCGGCGGGCATCAGCGTTGGCCTGCTCGGCCTCTCGCTGGAACCGCTCGTGGCGCTCGCGCGCGACCAGCTCCATCTGGAGAAGCATCATCGATAGTCTCCAAGGGCATTGCGGGGCTCATAGTCGCGGGAGTCAGAGCCGAAGCTCTCGGCGACCGCGCCGAGCACGACAACGACGATGATCAGGGCCAAAGCGATCATTTCGTCCATTCCTTCCGTAACTCCCACCGCTGTCTATAACGGTTACTTGCAGCCCGAACAATAGGGCCTTGCGCGTAACCTGTCAAGTGTGCATAATCGGTTACTGCATGGAAACAACGTTAACTCTCGAACACACTCTGAGCGACGCTGAGGACCACGGTCGACACGGCCACCAGGCGGCCCTGGCGGACGGTCTGGATTTCGCCAACACGCTGTCCTACAACAAGGGTGAGCCCCGCGACCGATTGACCGATGCGCACACCGCGGTGACCTGGCTGCAGCGCCACGCGCTGCTCCACCAGGAGATGGTTGACGCGATCCTGGCTGAGGCCAACGACCCAGAGAGCGAGGAGCGCCTGCTGAGTCGCATTCGGCGCGTGCGCGGTGCGCTACGCGAGCTGCTCGACGCGGCCGTTGAGCAGCGCCCGCCCCAGTCCGCGGCGCTCAAAGAAGTCAACCGCGCACTGCGTGCGCCCTACGTGATCGAGCTCGTGCCCGCGGCTGACGGTGTGTCGCTCGACCACCGCCACGAGGGCGACCCAATCAGCGGCGCCATGGCGCGCCTGTCGGAAGCGGTCACGCGCGAGCTGACCGGCCTGAACGTGCGCCGGCTGCGTATCTGCGCCAACGACGAGTGCCGCTGGGTGTTCAACGACCACTCACCGGCCGGCCGGCGCAAGTGGTGCGACATGTCCTCGTGCGGCAACCGCGCGAAGGCCGCGCGCCACCGCGAGCGCCAGAAGCAGAAGACCGCGGCCGACACGCTCCCCGTCTAGCCAGACGCAGTGCGGTCGCCCCGCGCTCTCCTGCCATATGCAGGAATGGTCTGCGCCGTTTCGTCGCCAGACATCCAGAACGGCCCAGTCTTGCGTCCGGCGCAGGTCTGGGTAGGCCGCTGACGGGTTAAACCAGAAATGGTGCAGGACAGTTCTGCATTTGGCGAGTAACTGCTGCGGCGAGCGGCCGCCCGCCGCGCGCCCTACTTGGGCCGGGTCACCACGTTGACGAGGCGACCCGGCACCTGGACGACGCGCGCCAC
>JARXKQ010000066.1:4518-6593 GCA_030271555.1 Chloroflexota bacterium
TGGGCCGGGTCACCACGTTGACGAGGCGACCCGGCACCTGGACGACGCGCGCCACCTCCGCATCCACGAGATAGGCGCGGATCTTTTCCCGCGCCAGCACGAGTTGCTCGATGTCGGCCGCGGGCGTGCCCGTCGCGACCGTGATCATGTCGCGCAGCTTGCCGTTGACCTGAATTGGCAGCTCGATCTCGTCGGTCGCGACCAGGGCAGAGTCGAACGGCGGCCAGGCCTGCGTATGGATCGACGACCATTCCTCGCCAATCGCGGCGGCGCGTCGCGCCCACAGCTCCTCGCTGACATGCGGCGCCATGGGCGCCAGCATCAGCAACGTGAGGCGGATGGTCTCGTCCCAAGCGGGCAACGCCGCCACTTCCGAGCCGCGCAGGCGGACCAGCTTGTTGGTCAGCTCCATGAGCGCGGACACCATGGTGTTCCAGGCGAAGTCGGCGTGATCGGCGGTGATCTTCTTCAGCGTCCGGTGGGCCGTCCGTAGCAGATCGTCGGCAGAGTCCGCGGCAGTCTGACCAGCGGGTAGTCGGCCGGCATCAGGATCGCCCGGTTCGCGACCCATCGGATCGATCGTCACGTTCCATAGCCTGCGCAGGAAGCGGTTCACGCCCTCGATGCCCTTGGCATTCCAGGGAGCGTCGGCTGCCCACGGCTTCATGAACATCAGGAACAGGCGCACGGTGTCCGCGCCATAGCGCGCCACCAGGGCGTCCGGATCCTGCACGTTGCCGCGCGACTTGCTCATGCGCTCGCCGTCCTCACCCAAGATCTGGCCCTGGTTGAACAGCCGCTTCCACGGCTCGCGCTCGTGGACCAGCCCCAGGTCGTTCAGTGCCTTGGCGAAGAAGCGCGCGTACATCAGGTGCAGCACGGCATGCTCGGCGCCGCCGGTGTACTGCTCGACCGGACACCACGCCTCGTTCAGGGCGCGATCGATGGGCCCGTCTTCCTTGTCTGGCGAGAGGTAGCGCCACCAATACCAGGACGAGTCGACGAACGTGTCCATGGTGTCCGTCTCGCGCCGACCCGCGCCGCCGCACTTGGGACATGGCGTGTGCTTCCACGTTGGGTGGGTCTCAAGCGGGTTGCCCTGCGCTGGCCACGTGACGATGTCGTCGGGCAGCTTCACCGGCAGCTGGTCGTCCGGCACGCGCACCATGCCGCACGACGGGTCCGCCTCGCAGTAGACGACCGGGATGGGCGCGCCCCAACCGCGCTGGCGGCTGACCAGCCAATCTCTTAGCCGGTAAGTAACGGCCGACTTTCCCTGCCCAGCCTTTTCCAGCCGGGCGGTGATCTGCTTCGCACCTTCCGGCGCGGGCTGCCCAGAGAAATCGCCCGAGTTGATCAGGACCTCGTCGTCGGTGTGAGCGACGTAGGCCGTGTCCATCATGTCCGGCACGGCATCCCTGGGGGCGACCACCACGCGAATGGGCAGGCTGAAGCGCTGGGCGAAGGCAAAGTCGCGCTCGTCGTGCGCGGGCACGGCCATGATCGCGCCGGTGCCGTACGTGCTCAGGACGTAGTCCGCGATCCAGATGGGGATCTGCTCGCCGCTGACTGGATTGATCGCGTGCGCACCCAACGGGACGCCGGTCTTCTCGCGGTCCGTCGATAGGCGGTCGATCTCGCTCTTGCGGCGGGCCTCCTGCCGGTAGTTCTCAACTTCAGCCGTGTGGTCGGGCGTGGTCAGCGCGTCGACCAGCGGATGCTCGGGCGCCAGGACCATGAACGTGGCACCAAACAGCGTGTCCGGACGGGTGGTGAAGACGCGGATCTCCTGGCCGCCCGGCTGGGGTGCGTCCGCCGCAACCTTGAAGGCGATTTCGGCGCCTTCGGAGCGGCCGATCCAGTTGGTCTGCATGACCTTGATCGGCTCGGGGTAGCGCAAGCCGTCGTAATTCAGCAGCTCGTCGGCGTACTTGGTTGTCCGGAAGAACCACTGCTCCAGGTCGCGTTTGACGACTGGAGTCCCGCAGCGCCAACAAACTCGGTCCGCGCCCAGCACCTGTTCACGCGCCAGCACGACCAGGTCCTTGGGGCACCAGTCGACCGGCGCCATCTGG
>JARXKQ010000067.1 GCA_030271555.1 Chloroflexota bacterium
GATGACGTCCGCGAAAGAGCTCGTCGGGCGTGAGACGGCGACGCTGGCCGCAATTGCCGACCACCTCATCCCGGCCGCGCACGGCATGCCGTCGGCGGCGGATGTCGTGACCGACGACCGGGTCAACTTCGTGCTCGCCGCACGGCCAGATCTGGCTGAGCCGCTCAGGACGGCGCTGCGGCCCGGGCTGGGCGCCGCTGTCGTGCAGCGCCTACAGACGCTGGGCGAGCAGGAGCCGGGCGCCTTGAGTGCGTTGCAGCTCGTGATCGTCGGTGGCTACTACACGGACAAGCGCGTCCGCGAGCTGATCGGCTACAACGGCCAGGAGGCGATCGAGGTCAAGTCGTGGCTCATGCCGCAGTACCTCGAGGAAGGGCTGATCGACGCCGTCCTGGCACGCGGCGCCGTGTGGCGCGACCCCCAGACGGGCCAACGCGCGGTGGTGCCCAATGCCCCACGAACCTATGCCGAACGCTTCGCCGCGACGGCGCCCAATGAGGAGCAGCACTGATGGTCGTGACCGCACCTGATCAGGTAGCGCAAGAGGCCGGTTGGCTCGACTCGTTCCTCGCTGATTGGCAGCCGGGCACGGGCGAGATGCACACCGTCAACGAGCCCGCGACCGGCAGACATCTGCTCGATCTGCAGATGTCGACGCCAGCCGACGTCGCCCGTGCCGCGGCCGCGGCCAAGTCCGCACAACCTGCTTGGGCCGCGACCTCCTACCAGGAACGATCGGCCGTTCTGCGCCGCGCGGCCGAGATCTACGAAGCGCACCGGCCCGAGTTCGGCACGTGGACGATGCGCGAGACCGGTGCCCACCGCAACAAGATGCACCACGAGCAGAACTTCACCGCGGGTGAGGCCCTGGCTGCGGCGGCGATGCCCTGGCAGCCGTACGGCTCGCTCGTGCCCACCGTCCAGAAGGAGCGCCTCTCGATGATCCGCCGCGTGCCGGTGGGCGTCGTGGGTGCGATCACGCCGTGGAATTCGCCCAGCGTCCTGGGCATGCGCGTCGTCGCCCCGGCGCTGGCCCTGGGCAACGCGGTCATCCTCAAGCCCGATCCCCAGACGCCGGTCTGCGGCGGCGCGATGTTCGCCGCTGTTTTCAAGGAAGCCGGCCTGCCCGACGGGCTGCTCCAGATCGTGATCGGCGACGCCGACACCGGTCAGGCGCTCGTAACGGATCCCAACGTCAACATGGTCAGCTTCACAGGGTCCACTGAGGTGGGCCGGATAGTCGGTGCCATGGCTGGTGGCCTGCTCAAGAAGGTGAGCCTGGAGCTGGGCGGCAACAACCCGCTGATCATCCTTGACGACGCGGACCTTGCCGCGGCCGCCAGCGCCGGCGCGTACGCCAGCTTCCAGTTCCAGGGCCAGGTGTGCTTCGCGACCGGCCGCCACATCGTTCATCAGAGCGTCGCCAAGGAGTACGTCGACCTGCTCGCCCAGAAGGCCCGGCGGCTGCGCACCGGCGACCCCTACCGAACGGACGTTGAGCTGGGGCCAATCGTTAACGAGCGCCAGCTGCAGCGCGTCGATGACATCGTCCAGCGCTCCATCCAATCGGGCGGCGCGAAGCTTGTCGAGGGCGGGACCTACGAGGGCCTGTTCTACCGACCGACCGTTCTGACGGACGTCCACCTCGATGCGCCAGCCTGGACTGACGAGATCTTTGGCCCCGTCGCGCCGGTGGTCACGTTTGCCACCGACGAGGAGGCGATCGAGCTTGCTAACGCGTCGGAATACGGCCTCTCAGCCGGCGTCTACTCGCACTCGATCTCGCGCGGCCTCGCGATCGCGCAGCAGATTCGCGCGGGCATGGTCCACGTCAACGACCAGACGATCAACGACGAGGCGACCATCCCGTTCGGCGGCATGGGCCTGAGTGGCAACGGCGGCCGTTTTGGCGCAGAGGCCAACTTCGACACCTTTACCCAGTGGCAGTGGCTCACCGTCCGCGACGAGCCCAAGTCTTTCGGCCCCACGTACTGATGGCTTCGATCACCGAAGTGGCCAAGCTCGCCGGCGTCTCGACCGCGACCGCGTCGCGCGTCGTGGGCGAAGTGAACTACCCGGTCTCGCAGCAGGCCCGCGAGCGCGTGCTGGCGGCCGCGCGTGAGCTGGACTATGTGCCCAATGCGCTGGCCCGAGGCCTGCTGAAGAGCACTGTGCCCATCGTTGGGGTCATCGTCCACGACATCACCGACCCGTATTTCAACGAGGTCGTGCGCGGTGTTGAGGATGCCGCCAATGCGACCGGGTATCTGGTGATCACGTGTTCGTCGGACCGCGACGCTCAGCGCGAGAACTCGTACGCGCGTTTGCTCCGCTCGCTCCGCGCCGCGGCGGTGATCTTCGCCGGCTCCGGGATCGTCGATGGCGAGTCGAACGCGGAGCTTGCGCGCCATGTCACTGGGATTCGCGCCAATGGCTCGGCCGTCGTTCATCTCTCGCCGCACGCCGATGGGCCGCCGGACGTGGGTGTCGACAACGTCGCCGGGATCGCCGCAATGGTCGCGGCGCTGGTCGAGCTGGGCCACACGCGCATCGCGTTCTTTGCCGGTCCCGCATCGCTTTTCGTGGCCCGCGAACGGCTCACGGGCTATCGCCGCGGCCTGGGCGAGGCGGGTATCGCGGTCGATGAGCGCCTCGTAGTCGATACCGCCTTCAATCGGACCGGCGGCGCGGCTGGTGTCGACGAATTGGTCGCGCGCGGCGTCGAGTTCAGCGCAATCTGCTGCGCCAACGACCTGCTTGCGTTGGGGGCGTTGCAGCGCCTGGGTGAGCTGGGTCGCGCGGTCCCGGGTGACGTGAGTGTCGCCGGCTTTGACGACATCTCGATCGCCGCCCTGACCGAGCCGCATCTATCGACGGTCCATCTGCCGCTGCGCGAGATGGGCCGGCGCGGTTTCGAAAACGCGATGCGGACGCTCAACGGCGAGGACGTCGCGCCGCAGACGCTGCCAACTCAAGTTGTTATGCGCGACTCAACCGCACGAAGGAATGGCCAGTGACGCTCAACCTGAATGGCATCATCCCCGCCTGCGTCGTCACGTTCGACGCCAACGGCAAATTCGACGAGCGCCAGTACCGGCGCTACCTCCAGTGGCTGCTGCCGCAAGGCCCGGTTGCCCTGGCGATCAACGCCGATACCGGCGAGGGCCCGCACCTCTGGCCGCATGAGCGCGAGGCGGTTCTGCGGGTAGCGGTGGAAGAGGCAGGCAGCGTCCCGGTCATCGCCGGCCTGAGCGCCACTTTCACTGAGCAAGCCGTCGACGAGGGCAAGCGCGCCCGCGACGCCGGTGCGCAGGGTCTGCTGATGTTCCCCATCCCGGCCTACCAGGGCACGCCGCTCGACCCACAGATCCCCGTCGCTTACCACGAGGCCGTCGCACGCGGCGTTGGCCTGCCGATGGTCGCCTTCCAGCTCCAGCCGGCCTTGGGCGGCGTGATCTTCAGCGAAGATACGCTGCGGCAGATCGCGGCGATCGATGAGGTCGTGGCGCTCAAGGAGGCCAGCTTCGACGCGCGGCTGTATCTGCTGACGCGGCGCATGCTCGAGCGTCTGCCGCGCCAGATCGCGCTGCTCACCGGCGATGACAACTTCATCTTCGAGTCGTTCGTGATGGGTGCTGAGGGCGCGCTGATCGGCTTCGGGACGCTCGCCACAGCGGAGCAGGTCGAGATGTACCGTCTCACCCGAGAAGAGAAGTGGACCGAGGCGCGCGCCATCTGGGAGCGCATCCTGCCGCTCGAGGAAGCAGTCTATGGCCCGCCTGTACGCGACTACCGCGCGCGCACCAAGGTGGCGCTCAAGGAGCTGGGCGTGATCGAGTCGACGCTGATGCGCCCGCCGCTGACCGAGATTTCAGCTGAATCCGCGGCGGCCGTTCGCCGGGCGCTGGCTGATGCCGGTTTGCTCACTCCGGCCGGCACCCGCGGATGACCGAGGCACTTGCCGGCCGGGTCGTCCTCGTGACCGGCAGCAGCCGCGGCATTGGCGCCGAGATCGCTGCCAAAGCTGCCGAGGAAGGCGCGACGGTGGCCGTCCATTACCGCGCGTCCGCTGATGGCGCCCAGCGGACCGTCGAACGCGTCCGGAGCATGGGCACCGAGTCAGAGGCTTTTCAGGCCGACCTGACCGACGGTGCCCAGGCGGAGGCACTCATCCGGCACGCCATCGACCGATTTGGCCGAATCGACGCGCTCGTCAACAACGCCGGCCTGACCCAGGTCGGCCCGTTTCTCGAGATCAGCCCGGAGCAATGGAACGCCGTTATCGCGACCGATCTCACCGCCGCGTTCCACACCTCGCGCGCCGCGCTGCCGTCAATGGTTGAGCGCGGCAGCGGCACGATCGTCAACGTGTGCTCGCGCCTGGGCCAGATGGGCATCGCCGAAACTGCCGCGTACTCGGCCGCGAAGGCCGGCCTGATCGGCTTGACGCGCTCGCTCGCCCGCGAATTCGGGTCGCGCGGCATCCGCGTGAACGCCGTCGCGCCAGGCCCCATCGCGACGGACATGACCGAGGATCTGCTGGCATCCGAAGAGGGCCGGCGCCGGCTGCGCGATCTGCCGCTGGGCCGCTTTGGCCGCGCCGACGAGGTCGCCAGCGCCGTCATCTTCCTGCTGTCCGATGCCTCGTCGCTGTTCCTGGGCCAGACGATCAACCCCAACAGCGGCGGGTACATGCCATGACGATGACCAAGCTGATCTCCGTTCGCCAGGCCGTGGAGCTGGTCGCGGACGGCAAGACGCTGTTGATCGGTGGCTCGGGCGCCGGCCATGCCCTGCCGCAGCGGTTCATCGACGAGCTCGAGACTGTTTTCAAGGAGATCGGGCACCCGCGTGACCTGACCACCGTGCGGGTAGTCGGTACCGGCGACTTCGCCGACCGTGGCTTCAGCCAGCTCGCGCTGCCAGGGATGCACAAGCGGACCATCGGCAGCAACATCGGCAATGAGCCCCGACTTGGAGCGATGGTGGAAGCCAACGAGCTGGAGGCGTACTCGCTGCCGCAGGGGGTTCTCTCCCAGCTGATGCGTGAGATCGCGGCTGGCCGGCCAGGTCTGTTGACGCACGTGGGCCTGGGCACTTATGTCGATCCGCGCCAGACCGGTGGCAAGCAAAACTCGCGCACGACTGAAGACCTAGTCGAAGTGGTGACGCTGCGCGGCCGCGAATGGCTGCTCTACCACGCGTTCCCCATCGACGTCGCGGTCATCAGCGGCACGACCGCCGACGAGGACGGCAACATCACGATGGAGGGCGAGGCGATCCAGGCGGAGATGCTCGCCATGGCAATGGCCGCACGCAACAGCGGTGGGATCGTCATTGCCCAGGTGCGCCAGCTGGCGCCGCGCGGCACATTGGCGCAGCGCGACGTGAAGGTGCCCGCGGCGCTCGTCAACTACGTCTACGTCGATCCCGAGCAGTGGCAGACGTACATCACGCGCGACTCGCCGTACTACGCCGGCCGCCTGCGCAAGCCTGTCGCCGGTGACCCGCCGCTCCCCCTGGACGTCCGCAAGATCATCGCCCGCCGCTCGCTGCTCGAGTTCAAGCCGGGCTACATCTGCAACCTGGGCTTCGGCATAAGCCAGCTGATCGGCCGTGTTGCCTGGGAAGAGGGCCTGACCGACCAGCTGGTCCTTACAGTCGAGCAGGGCATCTTCGGCGGCGTGCCGGTGGCGGGCAACGAGGGCGGCGCCGGCTTCAACTACCAGGCGCTGATCGACCAGCCGGACATGTTCGGCTTCTACGACGGCGGCGGGCTCGACATAGCTTCCCTGTCGTTCGCGGAAGTGGACGCCGCCGGGAACGTCAACGTGCACTCCTTCGAGGGCCGGATCCGCGGCCCGGGCGGCTTCCCCAACATCAGCGCGCGCACGCCGCGCATCAACTTTGTGGGCACGCTCACGGCGCAGGGCCTGGAGCTCGACATCTCACCGGATGGCGTTCGCGTCAAGACTGAGGGGACGCTCCCCAAGTTCGTGGAGCGCGTCCGCGAGGTGTCGTTCAACGGCGAATTGGCGCGCGAGCGCGGCCAGCTGGTGCGCTACATCACCGACCGCGCCGTGTTCGCCCTCGAGCCGGACGGCGTCGTGCTGACGGAGGTCGCGCCGGGGATCGACGTCGAGCGCGACATCCTGGCGCGGATGGGCTTCAAGCCGCGCGTCGCCGAGCAGTTGAAGACCATCGATCCGCGCGTGTACGCCGCGGGACCCATGGGCAGCGAGGCGGGCGCATGAGCCTGGTCAACTTCACACTCGGTGTCGTCGCGCACATCGAGCTCAACGCGCCGCCCATGAACCTGATGAACGACGCGCTGCTCGACGAGCTGGACGCGGCCCTGGCGACGCTCGCCGCGGCGGCGCCTGGGGACGTGCGGGCGGTAATCGTCACCGGTGCGGGTGATCGGAGCTTCTCGGCCGGGTCGGACGTGAAGGGATTCGAGGCCCACGCGGGTGCCGCCGGCCGGCCGCATTTCACGCACGACGAAGAGGTGACCGCGCGTCTCGCCGCACTGCCCATGCCGACCATTGCTGCGATCGAGGGCAACGCGCTGGGCGGCGGGTTGGA
>JARXKQ010000068.1 GCA_030271555.1 Chloroflexota bacterium
TCGGCATGCCAGAAGTGCGCCAGGAAGGCCAGCGTCTCGGTCGTCGTGCCGGACTTGGAGCTGATCAGGTAGAGCGTCCGTGCCGGATCGGAGGCGGCGGTCGCGGCGGCAACGGCGGCCGGATCGGTCGAGTCCAGGATGCGCCCGGGGAGGGCGCCCTCGCTGGCCGGGAATGACTCCGCCAGGACGTCCGGCGCGAGCGACGAACCGCCCATGCCGCACACCAGCGCGGCGTCGAAGCCCTAGTCCTTGACGCCGCCGGCGAAGGCTTCCAGCTCCTCGACCTCGTCGTCGAAATACGTCGGCAGGTCGAGCCAGCCCAGCCGATTGGCAATGAGCTCCGCCACGGAGGGATCGCTCGTCCAGACCGACGTGTCGCGCGCCCAGACGCGGCCCGCCCAGTCCTCGTCGACGGCCTTGGCGAGCAACTCGGCGACCGCCGCCTCGTGCGCGGCGCTCAGCCGACGGCCCTGGCCGTATGCGTCCTTCATGCGGCGAGCAGCCGTTTGGCCGCGGCCACGATCGCGACGCTGTCGATACCTGCCTCCGCGAGCTCCTGCTCTGGTGTCGCCGAATCGGGCATGTGGCGCACCGCTAGCAGCTCGCCCTTCACGCCCAGCCCTGCCTCCGCCAAGGCGCTGAACACGGCCTCGCCCAGGCCACCTTCAGGCCAGTGGTCCTCCACGGTGAGCACGCGGCCCGTCTCTTTTGCAGCGGCCCGCAGGGTCGCGACGTCGAGCGGCTTGATGGAATACAGGTCGATGACCCGTGCGGCGATGCCGGCGCTCGCCAGCGTCTCTGCCGCGGCGATCGCTTCGGAAACGGTGATGCCCGCGGCGACGATCGTCAGGGCATCGGCCGTAGATGAGCGCAGGGCGCGGCTGCCACCCAGCTCGAAGTCCTCGTCGGCCGCGTACATGACCGGGGTCGCCTGGCGGGTCGTGCGCATGTAGGTCACCCCGGGCGTGTCGGCCAGCTTGGCCAGCAGCTTGGCAGTCTGGTTGGCGTCGCATGGGTAGACGACCGTCGAACCGAAGATCGCGCGCATGGACGCGAGGTCCTCCAGGCCCATCTGCGACGGCCCGTCCTCACCGATCGATACGCCGGCGTGCGAGCCGCACAGGCTGATGTTCGCCCGCGAGACCGCGGCCATGCGCGCGAAGTCGTAGGCCCGCGTCAGGAACGCGGCGAACGTGGCCGCGAACGGCTTCCAGCCGCGCACCTGCATGCCGACGGCCGCGCTGAGCAGCTGCTGCTCGGCGATGTACATCTGGAAGAAGCGCTCCGGGATCTCCTTGCCGAAGGTCTCCGTGTAGGTCGAGTTGCCCACCTCGCCGTCGAGCACAACGATCTTGGGGTCGGCCTTGCCCAGCGCCAGCAGCGCGTCGCCGTAGGCCTTGCGCGTGGCGACCTGCGTGCCCTTCTCGTATTTCGGCAGCGCCAGCGGCCCTTGAGCCTTGAAGGCGTGAGGGGTCGGCTTGCCTTCAGGCAGCTGGGGCTTCAGTCGGATGTTGCGCAGCCCGCCCAGCTCAGCGATCGCGGCCGCCTCGTCCGGCACGGGCTTGCCGTGCGCGCCGTTCTTGTTTTCGACAGCGCTGACGCCCTTGCCCTTGACCGTCTTGGCGACGATGACCGTTGGCTTGCCGGTGGTGGCGACCGCCTTGGCATATGCCTTGTCGACCGCGTCGACGTCGTGGCCGTCAATCTCGATCGAGTTCCAGCCGAACGCCTCGAAGCGGCTCGAGTAGACGTCGAGGTCCCAGCCGTAGCGCGTGGGGCCCGTTTGGCCCAGGCGATTGACGTCGATGATGGCGATCAGGTTGTCGAGCTTGTCGTACGACGCCTGGGCGGCGGCCTCCCAGATCGAGCCCTCGGCCATCTCACTATCGCCGCACAGCACCCAGACGCGGTAGGGCAGCTTGTCGAGCGACTTGGCGGCCATGGCCACGCCCACGCCGATCGGCAAACCCTGGCCCAGCGATCCAGTGGCGACGTCGACGCTTGGCAGGACGGGAGTCGGATGGCCCTGCAGCCGGCTGCCCAAGCGACGGTAGGTCGCGAACTCTTCCTCGCCGATGGCGCCGATCGCCAGCAGGATGGCGTAATACAGCGGCGACGCATGGCCCTTGGAGAAGATCAGGTGGTCGTTGTTCGCGGCGTGCGGCGCGGCGACGTCGTAGCGCAGGTACTTGCTGATGAGCACGGACATGAGCTCTGCGGCCGACAACGACGACGTCGGGTGGCCCGACCCGGCAAGGCTTGATGAGCGCACCGAATCGACCCGGAGCTGCTGTGCCAGCTCGTGCCACTGCTGGCGATCGCGATCGTCATTCATGTCGCGCGTCATCTACCTCGTCTCGCGCCTAGCGTAGCGGCTAGACCTTCGTGCGGCGTCAAGGCTTCATATCATGGCTGGCGTGCCGCCTACGAGACCGCGTCTACTCACGATCGGCGACCTGACGCTCGACATCGTCGTGCGCCAGTCGGCGGCGATCGAATCGGGCACGGACGTGCCGGCCCAGATCTCGTTTCGCGCGGGTGGCTCGGCGGCGAACACAGCACGCGCATTCGCCCGACTGGGTGGCGCGGCGACGTTCGTTGGCGCGGTGGGCGATGACCGCCTGGGGGAAGTGCTGGAGCGGGCGCTGCGAAGCGAGGACGTGACCCCTCGTTTGGTGCGCAACAAGGGACAGACAGCGCGGCTCGTGGTGTCGCTGGGCGCGAATGGCGAGCGATCCTTTCTGACCGACCGGGGGACGGCCGACTCACTGCGCTGGCAACCGACTCTCCCGGCGTTGCTGAAGGCAACGGACGCGCTCCATCTGCCGGCGTACTCGCTGCTGAAGAAGCCGCTGGCGGAAACCTGTTTGCGTGCGGCACGGGTGGCGCGCAGGGCTGGCGCTCTGGTGTCGGTCGATCTCGCCTCGCGCCGGCCATTGCTTGCCGGCGGTTCGGTTGCGGCCAGGGCGACCATCGCCGCCGTCAAGGCGGATGTCCTGTTCGCTAACCACGCTGAGGCGGCCGCGCTTGTCGGTCCGCGCAACCTGCGCCAGCTGCTGGAGCTGGCACCGATCGTCGTGGTGAAGGCGGGTGCCGCCGGCTGCACCGTCCTGTGGCGCGACGTCGAGATGGAGATCGCGGCGCGGCCCTTCAAGGCGTCCGACACCACTGGCGCCGGCGACGGCTTTGACGCAGGCTTCATGTATTCGCTCATCTCAACCGGTCGCGCGCCGGGGGCGTTGCGGCGGCTGGACCTCCGCCACGCGGCCTATGACGGCGGCAAGGCCGCGGCGGCGTTCATCCGTGGACCGCGCGCGGAGCTTGTCTTGTGAAGGAGCTTGCCCTGTGAACGAGTTGCGCATCTCTGTGGCCGTCGCCGTCGCCCTGGCGGCGGGCCGGCCCGTCGTGGCGTTGGAATCGACGCTGATTACTCATGGCTTCGCCGCGCCGTTGAACCTCGACGCCGCTCGACGGGCTGAGGCCGCGGTCCGCGCAGGCGGCGCCGAGCCGGCCACGGTCGCGGTTCACGACGGGCGACTGCTCGTGGGCCTGACCGACCCGGAGCTTGATGAGATCGCGCGCGCCCAATCGCCGCGCAAGGCGTCACGGGCGACTTTGGCCCTGGCGCTGGCCGAGGGCGGCTGGGCGGGTACGACCGTGAGCGCCACGATGATCGCGGCCCACCTCGCGGGCATCCGCGTCTTCGCGACGGGCGGCATCGGCGGCGTGCACCGTGGTGGCGCTTCGACTATGGATATCTCGGCCGACCTTGACGAGCTCGCCCGGACGCCGGTGCTGGTGGTGTGCGCGGGGCCCAAATCGATGCTCGATATCGACCTGACGCTCGAGTACCTCGAGACGCGCGGGGTGCCCGTCCTGGGCTGGGGCACGACGTCGCTGGCCGGCTTCTACGCCCGATCGAGCGGCCGCACCCTCGCGGGCTCAGTCGCTGATGCTGCAGCCGCCGCGCACGTCGCGCAGTCGCACTGGTCGCTGGGCCTGGGCAGCGGCTTGATCATCGCTGCGCCGCTGCCCGACGCCGCGGCACTCCCAGCCGACGAAGCGGAGGCCGCGATTGCCCAGGCCACCCGGGACGCTGCCGACGCGGGCATCCACGGCCCCGCCACGACCCCGTTCGTGCTCGCCCGCGTCGCCGCCCTCACGAACGGCCGCTCGGTCACCGCGAACCTGGCGCTGATCGAGAACAACGCGTCAATCGCCGCCCAAATCGCCGCCGCCCTCGCCGAATAAGCCAGCGATAAGAGCGCGCCGCCACCCTTATGCGGTGACGGTCGAGGATCAGCGGCTGGCGCGCGCCTCGCGCCTGATTCGCCGGGGCGTGCGCCTTCGTCAGACCGATCTACCGACGTCTCGCTTCGTAACGCAGGAAATCGAGGCCGGCCGCGCCGGTGCGCTTCGACTGGACGACTTGCGCACCCATTTCGCAGCCACGGGGGCGAAAGCGCAGCTCACGGTCTGGTGGAATGGCGCAGCACTCGATCGCCTGGTCGACCGCGCGCACGCACAGATCGTCGAGGCGGCGGCGGTGGTCTTGACGCGCAGCGGGTTTCGCGTTCGTGTCGAGCACACCTTCAACGACTATGGCGAGCGCGGCTCCATTGACCTATTTGCCGGCCACGATCAGGCGCGGGCCGTATTCGTAGGCGAGGCGAAGAGTGAGTGGGGCTCACTCGAGGAAACGCTGCGACGTCAGGACATGAAAGTGCGACTGGCCGCGAAACTCGCTCAGGAAGCGTTTGGTTGGCGGCCGCGGATCGTCGCGAACGTCCTCGTGCTGCCGGATGACTCCACGAGCCGGCGCATCGTGCAACGCCACAACGCGACCTTGCATGCCTATGCCATGCGCGCGCGTGACATCCGGGCGTGGATGCACCGCCCAGATCGGACGATCGCCGGCATTTGGTTCCTGTCAAATGCAGCACTGGTTAGGCACGAATCCAGCGAAACGGGCGAATCTGGTGTCAGCGGCAGCACTGGGTAGGCCGCCGGCGGAAGTTAAGCGAATTGGCGCAGACCAGTTCTGCATTTGGTGGAAAGCGCCGGCCCGCGGGCGGCTTCGGGAAGGGCGGGGGCGCTAGCCGCTCGTAAGCGAGGAGGTGTCGACCACCTCGAAATCGGCCCCGTGGAGAGTCTGCAGCTGGTGCATGTCGTCGTCGTCCCAGCCAACGTTCGGGGCGCCGGTGACGTACCACGGTGAGCCGTTGTCGGCGAGGATCATGCCGTACGTCTGGAGCGCCCGCAGCAGGACCTGCGACTGTGGTCCAAAGCGGGAGAGGTCTACTGACGCCTTGAGTCGGACGCGCAGGCCCATAGGCGGCAAAGACGCGTCGTTGGAGTCCGCGGCGAAGTGGCGCGCCGGGTAGATGTACTGGCGCCGCGTGACCGGCGCGGTGAAGCGCAAAGCGTGGTTGATGATGCCCGCGGCGACCTCGTCGTAGCGCACCAGGCCGGGCAGGATGGGCAATCCGGCCGCGTCCGCTGAGGTCCAGCCAGCCGGTCGCAACGCATTTGAGCGCAGGTCCCAGATCGCGCCTGAGCCCGCCTTCCAGCCGGTCGCGGTCTTGCGCGCCGCGTACAGCTCCTACAGGTCGCAGTTGTCGCGGTCGACGATCAGCATGTGGCGATCGCTGGCGCCCTCGATCTTGGGCCGCCGGGGGATGGGGTAGGGCCCGAGATCTGATTCGGACGCGTACTGAAACTTGACGCGGACCTTCGTCCGGCCGCCGCCGACGACGTTGTAGGGAATGCCGTAGCCGCCGCCCGAGTACGAGGAGAAGTCGGGGTGGAGGTAGTCGTTCAGGCCGATGCTGGCGATGAGGGCGTCCGAGTCGGCCCGCACCCCCAGTCGGTCGACCGGCTTGTTCCAGACGTTGTCCGCCGGGAACATGGGGCAGTTGGGCGCCTCAGGCAGAAAGGGCGCGGACGCAGCACCAACCGGCGACGCGAGGCCAACTGCGAGGAGCAGCGCGAGGCCAAGTGAACCCGTGGCTTTCATCCCGACCATCATCGCCGGTCGGGACGTGGGCTCAACCTGCGCAGGCGCACCATGGCCGACCGTACGATCGTCAGTTGCGTAAGGGGAACGCGGCCCGCACGTCACGCGTCAACCGACTGACGCATAAAGTTAGGCCGACCGCAGGAGGCGCACCCCAGGTTTGAATCGCTATAACCGCTCGCTTCACCTCGACCTGTCCGGTAAGGCGGCCGGCTCAGGCGTCGTGGCAGCGGCACTGAGCTTCCTGTTCCCGGGCTTGGGCCAGGCATACCTGCGCAATCGCCGCGCCGCCCTGACCTTCGCCCTACCCGTCCTCGTCGTGATCGGTGGCGTGCTGCTCCTCGTTGTGCTCGACGGCCTTAATCGCGTCGGCGCCAAGCTGCTTAATCCCACCATCGCCCTGGGCGCGGCGCTGCTGCTGCTGCTGGGCGGCGTCTGGTGGATCCTGGGCGTGCTGAACGCCGGGCGCTCGGGCGCCCGGCGACCCGGCGCCAACGCCGCGATCATTCCAGCCATCTTGATCGTGGCGGTCGCCGCGGGCACGCTGATTGGCGCCG
>JARXKQ010000069.1:0-3934 GCA_030271555.1 Chloroflexota bacterium
ACGCCCGGCGTGGACCTCGCGTTCGACGTAGACGCGGCTATTGGCCGAGCACTTCTGGCCACCAAAGCCAAACGCCGCGCGCATGACGCCGTCGGCCGCCTTATCGAGGTCGGCCGTGCGACTGATGATCGTGGGGTTCTTGCCGCCCATCTCGGCGATGACCGGCTTGGGGTAGGTCTTGGCGAAGTGCTTGTAGAGATCGAAGCCGACTTCGAAGCTGCCGGTGAAGACGATGCCGTCGACGTCATCCGATTCGGTCAGCTCGGCGCCGACTGTCTCGCCTGAACCGGCGACGTAGTTGAAGACGCCCTTGGGCAGGCCGGCTTCGACGAGGATCTCGTACAGCTTCATCGCCAGCATCGGCGCGTCGCTCGATGGCTTGCAGACCACCGTATTGCCGGTGATGATCGCCGCCCCGGACGGTCCGCCGGCAAGCGCCATGGGGAAGTTGAACGGGCTCACGATGGCCCACACGCCGTGCGGCTTGAGCACCGAGCGCGTGTGCACGGCAGCGTCACCCAGGTTGTCCATGGGGTGGTCGAAGCCGTCGTTCTCCTCCATCCGGTCGCTGTAGTAGCGGAAGAAGTCGGCCGTCTCCTCGACATCGCCCAGCGCCTCGAGTCGGTTCTTGCCAACCTCGAGCACCATCAAGGCGGAGAGCTCCATCTGGCGCTCGCTGATCAGGTTCGCCGCGCGACGCATGATCGCGACGCGTTCCTGCCACGGCGTGTCGCGCCACGCGGGGAAGGCCGCGCGGGCTGCGGCGATCGCGTCCTTGGCGTCCTGGCGCGTGCCCTTGGCGAAATAGCCCAGGACGATGCTGTCGTCGATGGGCGAGCGGTCCTCGATCTCGCCCTCGCCCTGACGCGGCTCGGCGTTGATGAAGTTGGGGTAGTGCTTGCCGAGCTGCGCGCGCGCCTTGGCCATGCCCTCTTCGAAGTGCGCATGGAGCTCTTCGTTGTCGTTGCGGAGCGTCGCGTACGTGATCTTGAGGCGCGGCCGCTCGATGGTGTCAGTCATGGGAAGGCGTTCTCCTGTCCGTGGTGTCGGTCGAAAGTTTACGCCCCGGCCCACTTGGGTCGGGCGTGGCCGATTGGCCCCCGTTCCGGTTACCAAATGGCACATCCGCGTGTGCGCACGCGAAACTACGTTGCGTAGTAATCCATTTCTATGCGGCGCCAACACCTGTGGAGCACCAACGCCATGACCACGCTCACACCCACGGAGCTGCCCGGGTCCCAGACCGAGCCCAGCACTGCTGAACTGCGCATCGGCGAGCGCACCTTCACGTTGCCCATTGAGCGCGGCAGCGAGGGTTACCCGGCAATCAACGTGAGCACCCTGCTGCGCGATGCCGGCATGATCACGCTCGACTACGGCTTCGGCAGCACCGCCGCGACACGGAGTGCCATCACCTACCTCGATGGCGACTCGGGCATCCTGCGTTACCGCGGCTATCCCATCGAGCAGCTCGCCGAGGGTTCGACCTTCCTCGAGACGGCGTACCTGCTGCTGTACGGCGAGCTGCCGTCGCAGGAGCAGCTCGCGGCGTGGACCGACCTGGTGACGCGCCACACGCTGCTTCACGAGGAGTTCAAGCGTTTCTTCGAAGGCTTCCCCATGGACGCCCATCCCATGGGCATCCTCGCGGCGGCCGTGGCGGCGCTGTCGACCTTCTACCAGGGCTCAATGGACCCGCGCGACGCAGACAGCGTCGACATCAGCACCGTCCGGCTCATCGCCAAGATGCCGACCATCGCGGCGCTGGCGTACAAGCACTCGGTCGGCCAGCCCTTCATCTACCCCGACAACTCGCTCGATTACGAGAGCAACTTCCTGCGCATGATGTTCGCCCTTCCGGCCGAGCCCTACCGGATCGATCCCGACGCGGCGCGGGCGCTGCGCATCCTGCTGATCCTGCACGCCGACCACGAGCAGAACTGCTCCACCGCGACCGTCCGAATTGCCGGCTCCAGCCACGCCAACCTGTATGCCTCGATCTCAGCTGGGATCTCCGCGCTGTGGGGCCCCTTGCACGGCGGCGCCAACCAGGAAGTGCTCGAGATGCTCCAGCAGATCGACGCCTCTGGTGGCGACGTCGCCAAGTGGGTCGACCGCGCCAAGGACAAGAACGACTCGTTCCGGCTGATGGGCTTTGGCCACCGCGTATATAAGAACTACGACCCGCGCGCCCGGATCATCAAGTCAGCGGCGGACACCATCCTGGCCAAGCTGGGCGCCGAGGACCGGCTGCTCGAGATCGCCAAGGAGCTCGAGGCGGTGGCATTGACCGACTCGTACTTCATCGACCACAAGCTGTATCCCAACGTCGACTTCTACAGCGGCCTGATCTATCGCGCGCTGGGCTTCCCGACCGAGATGTTCACGGTGCTCTTTGCGATTGGCCGCCTGCCGGGCTGGATCGCCCAGTGGCGCGAGATGATGACCGACCCGGATTCGCGCATAGGCCGGCCGCGCCAGGTCTACACCGGCGCGCGCGAGCGGAAGTACGTCCCGATCGAGTCGCGCTAGCGCGCGGCGCCGCGGCTGGCGCGCCGCCTGGGCTGGTTCCACCCAATTGGACGCCAGGGCGTCCGGGAAAACGGCCACGATCGGCAAAACGGGGCAAATCGGGCAAATCGGGGCCGATTTCCCTCCCAACGGGATGCCCGGGCATCCGGCTGGGGGCGAATGTGCCGAACACCGCGGTTGGCCGGCGACGCTCGGATGCGCGAGCGTCCAAATGGGGGACTCGCGAAGCTGCGGTCCACGGTTCGTGCCAAATGCAGCACTGGGTAGGCGCGGATTGGCGATTCAGGCCAGGTTTCGTGTCAGGCGCAGGACTGGGTAGGCAGGTGGCAGCAACTCTGAGATTCGGTGCAGACCAGTCCTGCATGTGACGCAAATGCTTGGGCGCGCCCGTCGTCGCGGCATTTGTTGGGCGCGTTGGGTAGCCTCAGCGGGTGAGGCGGCCGAACTTCTTCCAGGTTGGCGCGATGAAGGCCGGCACGACGTCGATGCACGCGTACCTTGGCCAACACCCCGACATCTACATGTCCCCGCGCAAGGAGCCGCGCTACTCAGGATTCACGCCCGACCTTGACTCAGGTAGCGCGGCCGACGGGCGCTACTTCACGCGCGACCTTGACGAATACCTGGCGAACTTCGCCGGCGCGGCTCGCGAGAAGGTGGTGGGCGAGTCATCGCATACCTACTTGCACTCGGCGCAGGCCGCGCGACTCATCCATGAGTTCGCCCCGGATGCGCGGATCCTGGTCATGCTGCGCGACCCGGTGACGTCGATCCATTCGCGTCACCAGCAGCAGGTGTGGATGGGGCGAGAGGACATCATGGATTTCGCGACCGCGCTCGCTGCTGAGCCAGACCGCCGCGCCGGCCGGCGCATGCCCGACGCGCCGTACAACCGCGGCCTCTGGTACCGCGAGGCGACCACGATGGCGCCGCAGGTTCAGCGCTACCTCGACGTGTTCGGCCGCGAGCGGGTTCATATCGCTCTGCTCGAGGAGCTCGCCACCAAACCTGTAGACCTCTATCGCGGCGTGCTCGAATTCCTGGGTGTTGACGCCACTTTCGTTCCGGCAGACATGGCGGTCGTGAACCCCAACAGCGAGCTGCGGTCGGTCAAGCTGCAGCAGACCCGTAATCGCCTGATGCGCGTCGAGACGGCCGTGCGGCGAGTGATGCCGGGACGCGTCTTCAGGGCATTGAGCGCGCCACTGAAAATGGCCTGGGACGCGAATAAGCGCCAGGCACCGCGCAGCCCCATGCCGCCCGACCTGGAGGCGGAGCTAACGAGCTATTTCGCGCCCGACGTGGCGTCGCTCAGCGAGTTGGTCGGGCGCGATCTGACGGTCGCGTGGCCGCGGTTCAGGAAGCCGGTCGCGGCGGCTTAGCCAGTTGGGGCGGCTTAGCC
>JARXKQ010000069.1:4034-6476 GCA_030271555.1 Chloroflexota bacterium
GGCGGCTTAGCCAGTTGGGGCGGCTTAGCCGGCCGCGCCCTGTACGTCGCGGAAGCAGTCGGAGCAGTAGACCGGCTTGTCCTGGCGCGGCTTGAACGGCACCTGCGCCGCATTGCCGCACTTGGAGCAGATCACCGCGAAGTACTCGCGTTGCGGGCGGTTATCGCCGCGCTCATAGCCGCGCGGCCCACCGATCTCGCGAACGTCGAAGCCACTGCTCGAATCGCGCATCTGGCGGCGCGAGGCGCGGCACGAAGGGCAGCGCTTGGGGTCTGATGCGAACCCCTTCTGGGCGTAGAACTCCTGGTCAGCAGCGGAGTGAATGAACTCGACGCCGCAATCAGCACAGGTGACATTTCGATCTGCGTAGGACACCGGCCTGGACCTCCCCGTGGTCAGCGATTGGCGAAACCCGACCGGGCGTTCAGCTGGGCCACGCAGGCAACCACGAAATGCGGGCGTCTGATCGAAGAGGCCGGGCGCCGCGCAATTCAGGTGCTGTGCCGAGATCCATGAACTGGGCGCACCGGTAAACGGCCCAGAGGTTACCACGGGGGAACCGACTAACTCGCTTGCGACCTGACCTCCGCAGTCGGCCTGCGGGCCGCTGCTGCGCGCTCGTCGCAAGCCGGCGCGAACCGCGCCCGCTTGCTGACTCACTTGCGGCTCGAACGGGCGGTAGGACTTCCTGCCCATGTCGGCCCACTCCGATCGGGTGTCAGAATTGGCAGCACGAATTGCGGTGCGGGCCCGCACCGTTCGAGGCAAGAGTCCGAGGCAGAGAGGTAGACACCAGCCACATGCCACGCCTGTTGCACATGGCCGACGTGCACCTCGGCGCGCGCCATGACGACCTGGGCCCCAAAGCCGCCGATCAACGCGAGCGCCAGTTCGCTGCATTCGCGCGAGCAATCGACCTCGCGCTGGCCGAAAAGGTGGACCTGGTGTTGATCTGCGGCGACCTGTTCGACTCGAACAGCCAGCCGCGCCGCTCAGTCGAACGAGCCGCCGTTGAGCTGTCGAAGCTCGTCAAGCGCCACGTTCCGGTGGTCGTCGTTCCCGGCACGCACGATTGCTACGAGCCGGGCTCCATCTATCGCGCCTTTGACCTCGCTGAGCTGGCTGGCGCCCCGCCCGACAGCAACCTGGTGACGGTCATGACCGATGTCCGCCAGCAGGTCGACTTCGGTCCTTTGGGAGTGTCGGTGCTGAGTCGGGTCTTCCCCGCCAAGCGCGCGGCCGAAAGCCCGTTGATCGCCATCCGGGCCGCCGCTGAAAAGGCGCGCGGCGAGGGCCCGCGGGCAGGCAACTACCTCGTCGGCATGATCCATGGCTCGATCGCCCAGCCGGGGCGCTTCGAGCAGGACGAAGTCATCGTCACCACTGACGAGATCGCCCACAGCGGCCTCGACTATCTCGCGCTGGGCCACGTCCACTCGTTCCGGGAGGGCCGCGCCGGCGGGGTCGCGTTTGCCTACTCGGGCGCACCCGAGCCGGTCGCGCTCGACCAGGATGGCGCGGGCCAGGTGCTGCTCGTCAATCTCGAGGAGCGCGACGGCAAGCGCGTCGTCACGATCGAGCCGCGCCCCGTCGGCAAGACGCGCTTCAAGAAGATGGAGCTCGACGGCGCGACGGTCGCTTCACAGGCGGCGCTCGCCGCGCAGCTGCGCGAGCTGGCCGACCCGGACCTGGTGCTGGACGCGCGCATCGTGGGCGTTCACTCGAGCGAGCTTGACCTCAACGTCGATGAGCTGACGCGGCAGCTCGAAGGGTCGTTCCTCCGTTTGCGGTTGCGCGACGCTTCCGTTGTTGCGCTACCTGACGGCGCCGCGGCCCCGCCGGACACGATCCTAGGTGCGCTGACGCGCGATTTCCGGGCGCGCATCGACGATCACGAGACGCGCGGCGACGCCGATCGCGCCGCGGAGCTGCGCGAGGCCCTCCTACTGGGCGTCGCCCTGCTCGACGACCCAACCCGAGTGACGCTGGCCTAGACCCAAATGATCATCACCCGCCTGCGCCTCGCCAACTTCCGCCGCCACCGCGCGCTCGACGTGACGCTGGGCCCGGGCCTGAATGTCGTCCGCGGCGCCAACGAGGCCGGCAAGTCGACCGTGCAGCGGGCGATCGAGATGGCGCTCTTCCGTCGCCCAACCTTCAGCGGCGCCGAACTCGATGACACCCGGCCGTGGCAGCAGCCGCAGGCCGAGCCGGTGATCGACATGGACTTCACCGATGACGGCCGTGCCGGCACGATCCACAAGAGCTTCGCCGGCGGTAAGGGCACGGTCACGCTCACCCTGGGCGAGGAATCATTCAACGATCCGGCGATCGTCGAACAGCAGGTAATCGCGCTGACGGGCATCCCATCGGAGAAGTTCTTCCGCGCCAGCGCCAGCGTCCACCACCAGGAGCTGACCGGCCTCGCACAGGACGAGAGAG
>JARXKQ010000070.1 GCA_030271555.1 Chloroflexota bacterium
CGATTGGACTAACTGGGGCGGCAACCCGACAGACAACTTCGGCGAGTTCGCCGAGCCGAACGACGACATTCCGGGTGTGGCCAACACCACAACCACCATTGGCTTCACCAGCGGCATGAACTATGTACTCGGTAAGGCTCCCATCCAGGTTGGTGGCAGTCTCAACACGTCCTACCAAGGGTCGGTGACGACCGCAAGCGAATGGTGGAAGCCGATAGTTCGTCCCGGCGTGGGAGATGGCGGCGTCCAGTTCTGCAGATACGGTAGTTCGGCCCAGATGAACCGAAAGGTTGCGACGCGAACTAGCATCAGACAGACCTCGGGCGGCGCTCTCGGATACTGGAGCTTTATCGACTCGATGGCGGAAACATCGGCGGCTTGTCCCCCACAGTGACAAATCGTGGTATCGCGATCGCGCTCCTCGCTCTGGTAGCGGCGAGCGCGATCGCGTGCCAATCGCAGCCAGGGCCAACTGGAAGTCCTGCTCCGTTTCTCGTGAGATGTCCAGACAGGGGGCCCGAACCCGCACCCGACGCGACGCCAACACCGTCAGGAAGCGCCTTATTCCATTACTGCGGACAACTGAGCATCGAACGCACACCAGGGTGGACCAGGACGATCCAGGTTGGCGTCGTATCGGACCGCTCAAGCGATCCGTTTGTTGGTCGGTTCCCCCTCGTGTACCACCCGGGTGGCCCTGGCATCAGCGCGGTTACCGAACTGTTCAATAGCCCTCCCGGCATCGACTTCGACCAGCATTCAGTGTTGAGCTGGGATGGAGCGACATCGGGCGATGGCACCGGTGCCTGCGGGATCGACACGATCAAGTTTCTGACTGAGCGCACGCCTCAGGACTTTGCGGATTTGGGCCAAAAGGCTGGCGATGAGTGCAAAGACGGGTTTGGCAGCGCGCTGGACGTTGGCGCCTGGGCGGCTGCCGATGAGCTCGAAACGATCCGCGGAGCTCTAGGTATCGATCAGTTCGACATTCTTTCGATCAGTTACGGCACGGCCATAGCCGAGGCGTATCTGCGCTGGCATCCGGAGCATGTGCGTCGAGCTGTGCTCGATGCACCTATCGGTCTGGGCTTGAAGTGGGCGGACCGGATCGCCGCAGTCGGCTCGGTGAGCTCAACCCTCGCCGATGAGATGGCGTCTGCCTGCGACACCGATCGTTGCGCAGCAGAACTAAACGGCGTCGCCCCTGATCAGTCATACGAGACACTGCGCGCCGCAGTATTGGCCGAGCACCCATCGGTAGGCAGCGGCAACCTCGAGCTCAGTCCGGTCGTGCTTGATCAAGCGACTCTGCTCGCAATACATGGTCGTGACTACTGGCCCGGCTGGGCGACCGCCATTGACGAAGGGTTGAATGGCGACGGCAGCGCTCTGTGGAATGCGGGCCAGCACATCTATCTCGACCTCGATCGTCAGATCTACTACCGGTCGCTCTGCGGTGACCTGGATCGGCCGAGCGATGCCGCGGACTACAACGGCGGTCCTGACCCGTTGGTCTTCGCATATGCGTCGGATCTGGCGCCCTGCGTCCGCTTTCCCAGTGGCACGCCGCCTCAGCAACTGGCCGCAGAAGGTGCGCCCCAGCCTGCCGTGGAAATCTACGTTTCGACTAGGGACCCGTTGGCACCGTCTGTGATGCTCGCTGGCGCACCCTTCTTGTCAACGTTGGGTCGCTACTGTCAGAGCGACCACCCCGGCCACACTAGTTACGCAGACCCTGTCGCACGCGCCGCGATCATCGCATTCTTGGAGTCGGGCCAACCCGACTGCTGACAACCGGCAGCCGTCCTCGCCTGGAGCGGGGGCGGCCAGCCCGGGCAATGGTCTTAGGCGGTTGAGGGGCTTTCCTTGGGAGGACGTTTTCGGCGGAAGAGGCCTGAGCGAAGGGCGCTGACCAGTACCGGCGCACCTGGCGATACCGCTGGCGGAAACGTTGGCTGACCTTCCTGACGAAGGTCTACCGCGTCTTTCCTTGGTTGCCCGATCCGTAAATGCGTATGTCCTGGCCCTCGACTACGTCACGGAAGACATCGATCGCAGGAACAGCCAAATCAAGTTGAACAAACGGCCGAAGAAGTAGTCGACCTGCTCCGAGTCCTGGATCGGGATCTTCCCCTTCTCGAAATGTCGGATGTGGAAGTCGTTGCCTATCTTGTTCAGGGCTTGAGCGTCTGAGCCAAGTTCGTCGGCGTAGCGAGCGTCGTGAGCGACCTCGGCGATAAGCCGCTCGATGCCTTTAGGCAGTGGGCCGCGCAACGTCTTGAGTTCCGCCCATCCGTCCCACAGCTTCTCCAGGGCATCGGTCCGCTCGGTCAAATCAGGTGAGCGGTACAGGTCAATGGCTCGAGCAAGTCGCTGGTCTAGGCCGAGGTCGCCGGACGAAGGTAGGGCGCTGGCAATCCGTTCGCGGACCACGGTAGGAGACAGCCGATCGATCCTTCAGGCGTCGCTCATGCGGAACGCCAGGCCATTGCGGCGAAACAAGGTGTTCACGTCGGCGATGAGCGCGGCCAGCCCTTCGTCTCGGTCGAACTCAAGGTGGTGGTGCCCGAAGTACCCGTGAAAGTCTGCTTGTGAAGCAGCCGCGATGTGTCTGGCCGCGAACTCAAGCACATCCATGACCGTTGTCGCCTCTGGAAGCTCTGCGGCACGAACGTTGCCCGGAAGGGATGGCACGTTCGCGCGCAGGGATTGCCAAAACGCGTTGGCGTCGGTTGCGATAGTGCCGCGACCCGGATCGTCGCAGTTCCATGGAAAGGCCCGAGCGAATGAATAGTCGGCGATCCGGCGGTCCAAGAGAACGAGAACTCCGCCCCAGATCGTGCTGTCAACCTCCTCGGCTAAAGGCGCGCGCGGGCCGGATTCACGCTCGCTGAAATACAGTTCGTCGGTCACGCCCAACGTCCTCGCGGTTCGTTGCCCAGCCCACGCCATGGCCTCATGGCGCGCTCTCTCGCACCGGGACGAGGACACCACCCCGTCTCGCCCGCTGATATTCGCGGTAGTAATCGCGGCGATGTTCCTGCGCGCACTCACGGTGATAGATGGGCAATCCCTTGCCGATGCGGGCGGCCTGCTGATTAGAAATAACCAACGCCCGCTCGCAGCGACCGCACTGCGCGACGCGGCGATGACCCGCGAGCCCGTCTGCGTAATCGAGGGCGAAAACGCCGGCCAGCGACTCGGGAACGAACGCCGGGAAGACACCGCCGTCGACGGTTAGGACGCCGCCAGCTAGATCGTCATCGAGAATGGGCTCGTCGCTACCGAGTCTGACCAACCGACGATGGACATCGCGACGCAGGATGTCATCAAGCTCGCCGGCCGCCGTCAGATCGACGTGCTCCAGCCCCGTTTCGTACCTAATGAGGTGATCGGCCCACGCTTCAGGTGGGCCATAAAGCCGTAGCAAGAGAGCTCGCACAGAGTGAAGCTCATCGAGAGCGTAGTCATTCCGTCGGGGCTCGTGATGGTAGCGAACGTCCCCGCGTCGGTGCTCGTCCTCAGCAGTCGAGTCAGGGCCGAACAGGGCTTCCACCTGCCTTTTGACCTGGTCGTAACTCGTGAAGAGGGCAAATGCGAATGATCCGTCGAGCCACGCGATGTGGGGACTGCGCCGGATCGTGCTTAGCTCACCGAACATCGGGGCGGCGTGCGGAAACAGTGTTGACCAGATCACGAGTCCGGCGATGACCGGTCCGAAGTGGGTTGGCGAGTCGCTACCCGACATCGCAGTTCGCGGCGCGGCGTCACCTTCGGCCGGCGAGGGCGCCGGCATCCGCCACATCCGTCTAGCCGGCCAGACGACGTGCCGGGTTACAAAGCACAAGAGCGAATCCGAGGAGTGGAGGTCTGTCAGGACCAAGTCGGCGGCTAGGCTCACGGTGTCAGGCATCGAAGAACATCCTGCGATGGAGACTAGGACCGCTCGCGAACACGCGATAGTCGTGATTTGGTGTGACGGCGATGTATCTCACCCGCCCAGACTCCGATCCGTTCGGACAACGCTCGGGTTCAGACGTTCTCTGTCTGCGCCGTCCGGATCCCGAACCGTGTGGTCGCTAGATTGCGGAAGCGATTCCGGTCAGATTTCGGGCGGTGGACCAAATGAGCAGTCACCAAGCGCGATATCGACGCTGAGGAAACGATCCAGTTCAATCGGAAGCGATTCGGCTCACCTCGCGGAAGTGATTCCGGCAAATGAGCAGCCCAAGGGATGGTCGGGGCGGTGGGATTCGAACCCACGACCTCATGCTCCCAAAGCATGTGCGCTGCCGGACTGCGCTACACCCCGCTGCGTTGATGATAGGGCGCCGCAAGCGGCGCGCCTTTAGGCTGATCGGATGCGCGTAGGCCTGTGTATTCCAATCGGTGAGCGTGGACCCGAGTTCGTGCCGTTCCGGTACCGGGAGATGCGGGAGCTGGCCCAGGCGGCCGAGTCGGGCGGTCTGGATTCGATCTGGGTCGCCGACCACCTGTTCATCCGATCCGACACGGGCACCGACCGCGGGCTATGGGAGTCGATGTCAATGCTGGCGGCGATGGCGGAGGCGACGTCGCGCGTTGAGCTTGGGCCGCTCGTGCTGTGCACGCCGTTTCGCAACCCGGGGATGATCGCGTGGGCCGCGAACTCGCTTGATGAGATCAGCGACGGCCGGTTCGTGCTGGGCCTGGGCGCCGGCTGGCACCAACCCGAGTTCGAGGCGTTCGGCTTCGACTTCGACCACAAGGTGAGCGTCTTCGCCGATGCGCTGGCGATCATCACGCCGCTGCTCCGGGACGGGCACGTGGCGTATGAAGGCAGGTTCTCAAGCGGCGAGGCGAGGATCCATCCTCGGGGCCCGCGACCCAGCGGCCCGCCGATCCTGACCGCGGGATCCGGCCCGCGCATGCTGGGTCTCACGGCGCGCTTCGCTGACCGCTGGAACAGCGTCTGGTACGGGCTGCCGACTGACGAGTTCCGCGACGAGCGGCGGCGGCTCGAGGAGGCATGTGCGGCAATTGGCCGCGACCCGGCCACGATCGAGGTCAGCGCCGGCATCCAGGTCTCCGACGCGGCCACCGTCGACGCCAATGGCCCCGAGAAGATCGTGGGTCGCGCGCCACAGATCCTTGAGGCGCTGCGGACCTGGCAGGCCGAGGGCGTCACTGAGGTGATGTGCCGCATGGAACCGGCGTCGGTGCCGCTCGCCGCGGAGATCAGCCGCGCGGCTGCGGAGTTGCGCGCCGCGTAGTCGGGACTAGGCGGTGGTCACCGCCTTGCTGGCACTCTCGCGAGCGCTCGCCCGGGCGGGTGCAGCATCACCAGCAGCCGCGACGGCTTCATCGAGTAAGCGCAGAAAGGGTTGCGCGCCAAGGCCTTCGAAGAGCGCCCGCGCGTCTGGCACCCAGGCGCGAACCTCCGGCTCGCCCGGGAAGAGAAGCAGCGCGTCGACAACCAGCGTGGCCGCGTCGTAGTTCAGCCCGATCTGGCGGAAGAGCTCGTGCGCCTCGTGCAGGCCACGCAACGACTCTTGCGGTCGCCCTTCGAGCGCGGCGACGACCGCGCTCGCCCAGACCCGCGCGGCTACCGCGACGGGCGTGCCACTGGGATAGGCATCCAGGCGCTGCTTGATGAGCTGCGCGTTCGCCAGGTGGCCGGTAATAACCGCGGCGTGCAGGGCGGGCTGCAGCACGAACGGCTCCGAATCGGGCCATTGGGCAATGGCATCGAGTGCCGCCTGGTGACTGTCGGCGAAGCGGCCTTGAAAGAGCGCTACGTCGGCGCGCACGTAGTCAATGCCACCGATGATCTGGCCATCGTTGATGCCCTCGGCAGCCGCCTTGCCCTCGGCGACCAGGCGATCCAGATCGACGCCTCTGCGTGCGAGCAGGAGGCCGCGTGTCAGCGTCGCCCGGGCACGATCGTACCCGTTGGGTGAGCTCGTGAGCGTCTCATCGACCAGCTGGAGCGCGCGGTCCCAATCCTTGCCGATTGAACCCGAGTACATCGCGCAAGTGCCCGCCAACCAGTTGAACATGCCGCGCTGGCCGAGGCGGCGTGCGAGCTCGATACCCTCGTAGACGGTCTCCAGCGCGCGCATGGGTTCGTTCTCGAGCTGGGCGACGCTGAGGTTATTGCGGCCGCGTAACTGGAGATCGACGAAGCCGTTGCGGTCGGCCAGGTCAACCGCCGAGATATGCAGCGCGAGCGCCTCGCGCAACCGACCCAACCGGTGCATTGACGAGGCCTTGTTGATGAACGCTTCAGTGACGATGCGCTCAAGGTTCTGGCGATCGGCGAGCTTTAGGGCGCGGTCCGCAGTATCGACCGCGCGTTCGTTCTGGTCCGTGCGAATGTAGGCCCGGGAAAGGTTGGCGAGCACTTCGGCCGACTCGGGCGTGTCGGACTCTTCACTGATACCGGCCAGCTCCTGCTCCATGAAGCCGACCGCTTCGGTCAGATGGCCGTTGTCG
>JARXKQ010000071.1 GCA_030271555.1 Chloroflexota bacterium
GCCCCAATGCAGACACGTGCCGCCCAGCTTGGGCTGCTGGTCGATAAGGGCGACTTTCAGTCCCAGCTGGCCGGCGCGGAACGCAGCCGAATAGCCACCGGTGCCGCCGCCCAGGATGATCAGGTCGAACGAATTAGAGGAGCCGACAGCCACGTTCAGTTGGCCTTTCGGAAGGTGGGAAACATCGCTTCGATGGTACCAGCGCTGAGTACACTGGCCCCGCTTCATGAGCTTGTCGTTGCTCGACGTTCTGTTCATCGCCATCGGCTACCTGGCCGGGTCGCTACCGATGGGCGTCCTGGTTGCGCGCCTCACTGGCGCCCGTGACCCGCGCACGGTGGGCAGCGGTCGCACGGGCGGCACGAACGCGTTACGGGCAATGGGTGCGTGGCGCGCGGCCTTGGTGGCGACGCTCGACGTGATGAAGGGCTTCGTGCCGGTCGCTGTCGCGGCGCTGGCCGGTTGTTCGTCGCTGGGCGTGGCCCTGACGGGCGTCGCCTGCGTGGTGGGTGCCGCGCGCTCGGTCTTCCTCCGTTTCCACGGCGGGCGCGGCGTCGCAACCGGCATCGGGGCGACGCTGTTCATGGCGCCACTCGCGATCCCATTTGGGCTGCCGTTCTTCATCGTCCCGATCTGGCTGACGCGGCTGGTTTCGCTGGGCTCGCTCATCGGCACGGCCGTGGGCTCGGCGATCATCGGCCTATTCGTGGTCCTGGGCTGGGACCCGTGGCCGTACTTCATATTCGCGGTCCTGGGGACAGCCGTGGTGTGGATCGCCCACTACGACAACATCCAGCGCCTGTTGCGCGGCGAGGAGCGCCGCTTCGACCCGCTCGCCCGGGGCGACGGCTAGTCGGCGACGACTAGGGCGAGCGGCGCGGCCAGAGAGCGCGGAAAAGGACCAGGATGGTGACCGCGATTAGGCCGATGATGATCAGCGGCGCCAGGCTCAGCGCGTCGCGCAAGACCGGCACGAGGTCGGTCACCCAGGCAACGATGAGCACGCCCGCGACGACGAGTGCCGCGACCTCGAGCGCCCTGAACAGGTCGCGCGAGCGAGGGCCTGGATTGCCGTCAGTCATGGTCGGCCTCGATTGGGATGCCGATCGGCGCCACGAGCACCCGCCCGGCCAGGACGCGACCGGTCCGCGTGAGCAGCCCGTCCTTTGGTCGGTGGAAGGTGACGGTCACGTTGGCGTGGACGTTGGGCTCCGACGGTTCGCCCGATGTCAGGTCGAGCGCGGTGGGCGTGTCGATGGCCAGGATGGGGACGCCGTGCTTCCGAGCGGCGAGGCAGAGCTCGACCGCTTGGGCGATGGGCTCGCGCATTGCGCCACGCACGCCAGTCCCCAACAGGCCGTCGATGACCAGCGCCGCGCGCTCGATGCCGTTGAGAAGGATGGCGACGTCGCGGCCGCTGGCGGCATGCATGCGCTGAACCGGGGCGATGCCGTCGAGGCGATCCCAGTTGGCTGCGGCGTCGGGTGTCCCCGGTCGGAATGCGCTACTGACAAGGACGACGTACGAGTGCACGTCCGCGTCGGCCAGGCGCCGCGCGGCAACGAACGCGTCGCCGCCGTTGTTGCCGGGCCCCGCGAGGATCAAGATCCGGCCCGACGACGGGCGATCAGTCGAGTTGAGCAGCGCCCGCGCCGCGACGGCGACCGCGGTCCCGGCCTGCTCCATCAGCTCGCGCCCAGACACGCCCATTCGCTGCGCGCGGCGATCGGCGCCCTTCATCTCTTCGGCGGTCATCGGTCGCCGCGCGGCGTAGGCCGCCCAGTGCGTCGCCAGGGTGTCGAGCGTCAAGCCGGGCTCCGCCAGATACGCGTCAGCGACGGGGAGCAACTCGGTCGCTGGAACGGTCGGCATTTCGCGTCCATCGTCTCACGGCCAGAAGTACGGTGCTGCTACGCACCGCCTTGCTGTTGATGAACGCGTCCGAATCAGTGAGACTCCCGCACACATGCCGCTCAACTTCGACCTGAACTCCATACTGCAGAACCCGGAGATCACCGCGCTCATCCGGATTGCCCTGTCCGGACTCGTCGCGGGGCTTATCGGCCTCGAGCGCGAGCTGGCCGGCAAAGCTGCCGGTATCCGCACCTACGGCCTCGTTGGCGTGGGCGCGGCCATGTTCACCGTGACCGCGATCTACGGCTTCGGCTCACTCGACTACGCGTCGCGCATCGTGGGCGGCGTGATCACCGGCATCGGCTTCCTGGGCGCGGGCGCGATCCTGCACACCAAGGTTCACATCATCGGCCTCACGACCGCCGCCGGACTGTGGGTCGCGGCTGGAGTTGGCCTGGCAATCGGGTCGGGCTTGTACCTCATCGGCATTGGTGCCGGCCTTCTGCTGTTCGTGCTACTCCAGTTCGCCACCCCCGAAGAGGTCATCCGCCAGCGCCGCCGCCGCTCCGGGAAGATGGACGCGGCCGAACTCGAAGAGATGGAGGAAGAGGAGCTCGAAGAGCGGATGAGACGGACGCCGCGCGTGCTCAACGCGCCGGAGCAGCAACCGCCGATGAGCTCATGGCCCACCCAGATGCCGGCGCCGCCGCAGTACGGTCCGTGGTCGACCGGTGCGCAGCAGCGGCCGCCGCAGTCGAACGGCCGAAGTTAAAGTCAGTCCGCGGAGAGTCGGTTCCTTCCGCCCAGTCGGACGAGATAGAGCCCGCCGATCACGCAGCCCAGGGCAAACACGGCGAGCCAGCCGCAGATGGCGTAGACCGCTAGTCGGACCGCATCGAGGCTGGCGGTCGATATCTCCACGTCGGGGCTATCGCGGACCAGCGTCGTCAGCTCGCCCAGGGACAGCGCCAGCTTGGCCAGATCGGTGCTGGTCGTGCTGACCGCGGCGCGGTTGTTGTTGAGCGACACACCGATCGTCGTCAGCTCGGTGCCCAGCGTCGAGAGCTGCTGGCCGCTGGTGTCGAAGCCTGACGCGAGCCCGGCCAATGGCTGCGCGCCAAAGATCGTGAGCGACATCGAATCACGCAGGCCGAACATGCTCGTGGCGAGGCTATTGGCGATGCCCGCAGCGCGGTCCGTTGCCGCTTTCGCATCGCCGAGCGAGGTATCAGTGCCACTGACGCCCAGGCTCATGTCCTCGAGCGTCGTGCGCGCCTGACCCATCGTCTCGACGAGTGCGGCGCGTTCCTGGTCGAGCGTCACTGACAGGTTGTGGGCGCGCTCGAGCGGCCGATTGATCGCGACCGCCACGGTGAAGAACAGGATCAGGCCGATCAGCCCGTAGGCGGCCAGCGCCACGCCAAGCAGGCGCAGCCGTGGATGGCGTCGGCGTGGGCGCTCAACGGTCATCGTCACGCGCTGCGCATGGTTCGTCGCAGAAGCACGACAGTCAGGATAAGGAACCCACCGGCCAGCGCGCCCAGAACGCCCAGCTGCCACCACGATGTCGAGTTGCCGCGCAACATCAGGTCCTGCAGCAGCCGGATGCCGTGCGTCACCGGCAAGGCGTACGCGCCGTACTGCACCCCCTCGCGGAACTCATGCACAGGCAGCACGAAACCGGAGAAGAACACCGACGCGAGCAGTAGCAGCAGGCATAGCTGGACGGCCTGGCGTTCCGAATCGGACACGACCGAGATGATCAGGCCCAGGCCCAGGCTGGCGGCGATCAGCAGGGCGATGACGAGCACGATCAGCCAGACGTTGCCCAGCATGGGCACGCCCAGGCCAAAGACGAGCAACGCCACGGTGATCGCGGCGATGATCCCGCTGACGATGCCCAGGCCCAGGTACTTGCCCAGCGCCAACTCGAGCGAGTTGACCGGCGACACGCGCAGCAACTCCATCGCGCCCGACATCCGCTCGCGCACGAAGGACATCGCGGTCAGCGTGACGGCCATGTGCTGGAGCATCAGCGCCAGCGCCGCCGGCGCCGCGAAGCCCACGACATCGGGCTGGGTGGGGGCGAGGTTGGTGACGCTCACCGTGGTTGGCGCCGCGACCACCTCGGGCGGGACGTGGATCTGTGAGCCCGCCTCGCCAATGACGTACGACTGACCCTCAGTGACGGCCTCGCGGATGATCTGTTCGTTGATCTGCCGATCGACGACGCCGGCCAGGAAGTCGGCGTAGCCCGCTTCGATCGGGTCGACCGAGTTGTACGCAACTGTTATCTGCGCCTGCTGGCCCGCGCGGAATTTGTCCGCGGCGTCGGCCGGGGCGACGATGACCAGGTCGAGCTGCTGATTCGCCAGGCGGCTCTGCGCCGAATCCGGCGTCTCGTCGACGCTCAGGATGTTGAGCGCCGGCCCGGCCAGCTGCTGGTAGAAGGCGGGGTCGCGCGGCAACGACAAGGTGGGCGGGATCACGACGACCGTGTCGAGCGGCTTGCGCACGCCGGTGTAGCCCAGGCCGAAGATCGCCATGATCAGGAACGGACCGAGCACCAGGCTGAGGAAGGCGCCCGGACGACGGCGAACCTGGATCAGCTCCTTGCGAACCTGGGCGAGGATTCGAGTAACCGATTTGAACGGGCCGACCACAAGGCCTCTCATTCGACTTGACCCCGGGCGTCGGCAGCGCCGGTCACCAGGGCCGCGAAGACCTCGTCAAAGGTTGGTCGGTATTCACGGCTGTACTCGACCTGTCCGCCGGCCGCGGTGATCGCGGCGGCAACACGGGGACTGGCCAGACCCGCGTCGTGGGCGAAGACGAGCAACTGCGCCGGGCCCAGCTGGCGGACATGGTTCACGCCCTCTATTGGCGCCAACGCGCGAACGTCGAACGGGCCCTTGGTCCCGACCTCGATCACCTCGCCGCCCAGCGCCATCCGGCGCAGGTCCGCCGGCGGCGCGTAGGCGATCAGACGGCCACCGGAGATGAGCGCGACCTCGTCGCAGTACTCCGCCTCGGCGACGTACTGCGTCGTGACCACGATCGTCGCCCCGGCGCGCCGCTGATGGTCCAGCTCGTGCCAGATGCGCGTCCGCAGCAACGGGTCGATGCCCGCAGTTGGCTCGTCGAGGATCAGCAGCTGTGGCCGATGAACGAGCGCGCAGGCGAGCTCCAGCCGGCGCTGCATGCCACCGCTCAGGTTCTCCGCCCGGCGATCGCGCGCGTCGGTCAGGTCGACCAGATCGAGCACTTCGGCGACGCGCTTGCCGCGCCGGAAGAACGGCACGCCGAACAGCGCGGCCATGAAGTTCACGTTCTCGCGCGCCGTCAGCTCCGGATAAAGAACGAACGATTGGGGCATATAGCCGATGCGCTCGCGCGTCGTGCGCCGGAAGTGGCGCGGATCTTCGCCGAGAACGCGCACAGCGCCGGACCCGGGCTTGAGCGCGCCCAGGATGAGCCGGATGGTGGTCGTCTTGCCGGCGCCGCTGGGCCCGATGATGCCCAGGAGGCGCCCCGGCGCCGCGACCATCGAGATGTCCTCGACGCCAACGACGGCGCCAAAGCTGCGGCTGACGTGGTCGAGGACGATCGACGGCGGACCGGGCAGTGGCGCGCGCGAGGCACGCGGCAATGCCGTCGCCACCCCAGTCGGGGCGGGCGGCCCCCCGGTCGCATTGGCAGGCATCTCCACGATAGGACCTCGCTGGTGCGGGCGAGAAGTTGACGCCGGCCCAAGCATCTCACAGCGATTTTCGAACCGGCGTCGAATCAGAGGATCGCGCATGCAGCGGTTTCAGCGCGACTGGCCGGCTGACCGGCGGCGCTGCAACTCCATCGAAACGTGCGCGGCGGCGGCGCGCCGCATGACGCGCCCCTGAATCGTCCACAATCGAGCAAGGTGTATCGAGGTCAGCCCGCGCGGAACCGGCCGCGCAACGGACGAAACGGCAACGGTCACGGCCGGCACAACGGCCGCGGCAATGCCAACGCGCGCCGGATCGCCCTGGCGCGGGTGCGCGAGCGGCCCAAGCCCAAGAGCCGGCTGGGGCAGTACGTCGCCATCGGCATCCTGGGCGTTTTCGGCTTCCTGGGCCTGATCGGCCTTTCGTTCGCCATTGGCACCTCGACCGCGCTCGCGTTCCTCAACCGGATGGAGGCGGAGCTGCCACCGGTGTCGGATTTCGAGCAACTTGAATTCGCCCAACCCACGGTCGTCTACGACCGCACCGGGACCATCGAGCTGGCGCGCTTCCAGATCGAGCGGCGGCGCGTCGTCGCCTTCGAGGACATCCCCAAGGTGCTGCTCGACGCGACGATCGCCGTCGAGGACCAGACGTTCTGGGACAACGAGGGCTATGACCCCAACGCCATCCTTGCGGCTGCGCTCGAAAGCCTTGCCGGCGAAGGCGATCGGGGCGCCTCCACCATCACCCAGCAGCTCGTCCGCCAGCGGCTGCTCGATCCGGAGCTCGTGGCCGATCCATCGCGCTTGTTTGAGCGCAAGCTCAAGGAGATCCTGGAGGCACGCAACCTGACCCGGGCCTACCCCGGCGATGAG
>JARXKQ010000072.1 GCA_030271555.1 Chloroflexota bacterium
TCGACTCGGGCGGCGCGTTCCTGCCGCTCCAGGACGAGGTCTTCCCCGACCGCGACCACTTCGGCCGCATCTTCTACAACCAGGCGCGAATGAGCGCGGCGGGCATCCCGCAGGTCGCGTTGGTGATGGGCAGCAGCACCGCCGGCGGCGCGTACGTGCCGGCGATGTCCGATGAGACAGTCATCGTCCGCGGCACCGGCACAATTTTCCTGGGTGGCCCGCCGCTGGTTAAGGCCGCGACCGGCGAAGAGGTGAGCGCCGAGGATCTTGGTGGCGCGAGCGTCCATGCCAGGATCTCCGGCGTCGCCGACCACGAGGCGCTCGACGACGAACACGCCCTCGCGCTCGGTCGGCAGATCATGGCCAGCCTGTCCTGGAAAAAACCCGACCTACCGTGGGACCGACTACCCGCCCGACCACCCGCAGTCGACCCGTCAGACCTGTACTCGGTCATCTCGGGAGACCTCCGGGTTGGCTACGACGTCCACGAGGTGATCGCCCGCCTCGTCGATGGCTCCGAGTTCCACGAGTTCAAGTCGGGCTACGGCGAAACGCTGGTGACAGGCTTCGCCCACATCGACGGCTACCCGGTCGGCATCCTCGCCAACAACGGCGTCCTGTTCAGCCAGTCGGCGTTGAAGGGAGCGCACTTCATCGAGCTCGCTTGCCAGCGCAAGATCCCGCTGGTCTTCCTGCAGAACATCACCGGCTTCATGGTGGGTCGGGAATACGAGAGCGGTGGCATCGCCAAGGACGGCGCGAAGCTCGTCACCGCCGTTGCCAGCGCGGAAGTGCCCAAGTTCACGGTCATCGTCGGTGGCTCATTCGGCGCCGGGAACTACGGCATGGCCGGCCGGGCGTACTCGCCCAGGGGGCTGTGGATGTGGCCGAACGCGCGCATCAGCGTCATGGGCGGCGAGCAGGCCGCGATGGTCCTCGCCCTGGTCGGCACGTTCAAGAACGACAAGGAACGCGAGGCCTACCGGGCGGAGATCCGCGCCAAGTACGAAGCGGAGGGCAATCCCTATCACTCGACCGCGCGTCTCTGGGACGACGGCGTGATCGACCCGGCGCAGACGCGCGACGTTCTCGCCATTGCGATCGCAGCGAGCCTCAACGCGCCGATTCCGGAAACCAAGTTCGGCGTCTTCCGGATGTGAGGCGGACCGCGGCAATCGGACCCGTGGCGTGCTTCGCCGCGCTGGGCATCTTCTGGGGAGCGTGGGCCGCGCTCATTCCACAACTTAAGCTCCAGACGAACTCGTCAGACGGCGAGCTGGGCGCCGCGATGCTCGTCAGCGGTGTCGGCGCGATCCTGGCGATGCTCGTTGTAGGCCGCCTGTGGCAACGGTTCGGGTGGTATCTGCTGCCGGTCACCGGCCTGTGGTTCGCCATCGCCGGACTTGGTCTGGCCCTGGCCAACTCGACACCTACCTTGGCGCTGGCGCTGTTTTTCATCGGCGCTGGATCGGGCGCGCTCGATGTCGCGATGAACGCGGCGGTCAGCGATGTCGAGGTCGCCAGCGGCTCGCGCCTGATGTACGGCGCGCACGCTTTGTTTTCGCTCGCCGTGCTGGTTGCCAGCGTCGCCACCGGTTTCGCCCGCCAGGCCGGCGCCGGGCCGTGGCCAATCCTCGCGACCGTCGCGGTGATCATCGCGCTGATGACGATTTCGACGATTGCGAGCACACGCCGCATGCACCGATCGACCCCGAAAGCCCCGACTACCCGCACGGCTGCTTCATCCAACCGCCCTGCCACCCTCCTCGGCGGACTGGCGGCGCTGGCGGTGTTGTGCGCCGTGGGCTATCTAATCGAAGACGCGTCCCAGAACTGGAGCGCGCTGCACCTGGAGCGCGGGTTGGGCGCGAGTCCGGCGCTGAGCGGTGCCGCGCCGGGCATCTTTGCCGCGGCGATGTTCATTGGCCGGAGCAGCGGCCAGCGGCTGGGCACCAAATTCAGCGAACGTGGACTCTTCTCAACTGGTGCCGTGGTCGCCGCCGTGGGCCTCGCGATCCTGGCTATCGCGCCAACGCCCGTCGTGGCGCTCGCCGGTCTGGCGGGGGCAGGCGCTGGGATCGCCCTGGTTGCGCCCGCGCTCTACGGCCGCGCCGGCCGCGAGGCGAAGGCCGATGATCGCGGCAAGGCCATCGCCCGCCTCACGGTCTTTGGCTATACGGGCTTCATCGTGGGGCCAGCGCTGATCGGCTTCATCTCGCAGGCCATCAACCTCCGCACCGGCATTGCCACCCTGGCCGTGCTGGCGGTTGGGCTGGCAGTCGGTGGCTACCTGGCGCTCCGCAGCCCGTCCAAGGCTGACTTCAGCGCCGACGAGGAGCTGCTCAACTCCGGCCGCGCCTGACGCCGCGACGCGTCAGGGTGCGACCGCAAGGTCAGCGTCGACGGCAGCAACCTCGTTCGCATCGAGGACCGGGCGACCGGTATCGAGCAGCAGCCGCTCGATCGTCCGACCTTCATCAACGAAGACGGATCGCGCTCCCACCCCCGGCGCCGCGACGGCTCCACGGTAGGCAATGAGCGTTTCGTCGGCCCGACCCGGCCAGCGCATCAGGAGGCTGAAGCCGCGATACCCGAGCCCGCCTTCAGGCGGACGCGCGGACGCGAGCGGCAATGCTGCGATCGCCGTGGCGACCTGGGCAATCTCGGCTTCGGTCAGGTCCCACGATGGATCAACGCGGCCGGAGTAGATGCCAAGGCTGACCGTGATGCTCGTCGGCAGGTCGACGCCGGGAGTGGCGGTAGGAGCCGGGCTCGTGCCCGCGCAGCCACCCATGGCCACCACCGCGAGCAATGCCGGGAGAATACTGATGCCGACACTTCGCATATTCACGCCGCGACCCTAAGTTGACCGGCCGCATGGCACAAGCACCGTTCCGGCCCGATAAGGCAGACCTTTCTACCCGCCTCGAACTTCGGATCTGATGCCGGGAGCGACCCCAACCCGATATCGTCCGCGCATGAACTTCCAGCGCTTCGACCATCGCTACCAGCTGCGGTTCATGGACGGCGAGAAGGCAGTCGCGACGCTGCTCGCTTTCTGCCGCCGCGAGGCGATCGGCTACGCGGCGCTCAGCGGGTTGGGCGCGGTGAGCAACGTCGATCTCGCCTACTTCAACGACGTGACGGGCGAGTACGAGACGCACCCCATCGCCGAACAGCTCGAGGTGATCGGCCTGACGGGCAACATCACCATCAAGGACGGCCAGCCCTTCGCCCACGTCCACGCGACTTTCGGTGGCCGCGACCTGTCTGTGCGGGGCGGCCACATCATGGAGATGACCGTCAAGCCCAACCTCGAGATCTGGCTGACGCGCGGCACGGAAGAGATCGTTCGGCTGCCTGACGGGGAGAGCGGCCTGTACCTGATGTCGCTGCCGGAGAAGGCATGAGCGAGCCGAACGGCCGCGTCGTGGCGGTCAACGTCAGCGGTGGCGGCGTGCCCAAGCGGCCGGTCGACCGCGCGTGGGTGGGGCCGTTCGGCCTCGAGGGCGACGCCCATCGCGAGAACACCGTCCACGGCGGGCCGCATCGTGCTGTCTGCCTGTTTGGCGTGGAGGTCATCGAGCGGCTCCAATCGGAGGGTCATCCCATCGAGCCGGGCGGCGCCGGCGAGAACCTGACGACGAGCGGCATCGAGTGGTCGCTGCTGCCAGTCGGTACGCAGGCACGTGTGGGCGATCAGCTCGAGCTGGAGGTGTCGTCCTCGACCACGCCGTGCGCCACCCAGATCCGCAACTTCAGCGACGGCAACTTCAACCGCATCCGGATCGAGCTGCACCCGTCGGATTCGCGCATGTATGCCCGCGTCATCCGCGAGGGCGAGGTCAAGCCCGGTGATCCCATCACGCTGCTGCCCGACGTCAATGCGGGCGCGCAGATCGAGGAGATGGAGCGCCGGCTGGACCGGGCTGAGACCAAGTCGACCGTTGCTGCGTGGCGCGCGGCGTCAGCTGCTGGGTTCGCGATCGACATCGTCGAGGATGGCGAGCTGGCGATGGCCTCATCGACCGACCTTCCCGGCCCAGCATTCAATTCGACCCATGGCCTGGCCCGCCTACCGAACATGCTGCCGATGGCGACCGACTTCTACGACGCCCACAACTCGACGGGCTACCTCTGGATGACCCAGGCGCCCTGGCCCAACGCTAAGGCGTTCATGGAAGGCGACTTCGTCGGCGCGTACGTCACGGATGCGGCCCTGGTCGACGCGCTCGCCGCGCAGTCGATGCCAGAGGGAGTGACGATCCGCCGGTTGGGGCCCGGCGAGGCAACCGTCTACAACGCCGTACGGGGGAGCACGGCTGCGGGCGGCATGGCCGACGGAGCGCCCAATCCATGGCCAAAGGTCTACGAGCGTCTCGCCGGGACAAATGCGCGGCAGCTGTTCGTGGCTGAAATCAACGGTGTCGCGGTCGCCAACGCGTCACTCCACGTCAGCGCTGGCGCGGGTTGGTTGCGCGGCGCCCTGGTCACGCCCGACGCGCGCGGCAAGGGCATCCAGCGCGCACTCATCGCAGCGCGAATTCGCGCGGCAATCGAGGCCGGCTGCGATCTGGTGGGCGCGCAGGCTGAGCCCGGCGAGGTCTCTGCGCGCAACCTGAATGCGCTGGGCCTGCGCCACCTGGGCAACGCCAACCTGTATGAGTACATACCCGGGGTCAGCCGCCGGTGAGCGACCTGTTGCGGGTTGAACGGAGTGGGCCGAGTGGCGTCATTGCCCGCGTCACGCTCACGCGCCCGGAAGTCCACAACGCGTTCAACGCCGATCTCATCGGCGAGCTGCGCGCGACGTTTCGCAGGCTGTCGGACGAGCAGCCGGACAAGCTGCGCGGCGTCGTCCTTGCCGGCGACGGTCCCTCGTTCTGCGCCGGCGCCGACGTGACCTGGATGCGTGCGTCGTTGGGCTTGAGCAAAGAGCAGAACGAGCAGGACGCGATGGTCATGGCCGAGATGTTCGACGCGATCGATCGCTGCCCGGCACCGGTGATCGCGCGCGTCCATGGCGCGGCGCTGGGCGGTGGCATGGGCCTCTGCGCGGTGAGCGACCTCGTGATCGCCGAGGCGGGCGCGAAGTTCGGCTTTACCGAGACTCGCCTGGGCATCCTGCCCGCGGTCATCTCACCGTTTGTCGTCGCCAAGATCGGCGAGACGCACGCCCGCGCGCTCTTCCCCAGCGGCCGCCGATTTGACGCCATCCGAGCGTTGCGTATCGGTCTCGTGCACGAGGTGGTGGAGGGCGACGGCGCGCTCGACGCGGCCATGGACCTGGCGGTCGCCGACCTGCTTGCCGCGGGCCCAACCGCAGCCCGCGCCGCGAAGGCGATCATCCGCGAGGTGCGCGGCTTGCCGCACGAGTCGACGCGCTGGCACACCGCACGGCGGATAGCCGGTCAGCGCACGAGCGCTGAAGGGCAAGAGGGCCTCAAGGCCTTCCTCGAGAAGCGCGAGCCGGGCTGGCGCGGCAACTCTGATTGACACATAACACGACAAACCTGACATTCTGACGCGGTGAGGGACGCGGTCGGTCCGGGGGAAGCGGCGCGGCGGCTAGGCGTGTCGACCAGGACCGTTCAGCGTTGGCTGCGCGAAGGCAAGCTCCCGCAGGTCAAGGTCGGTTCGCAGATCAAGGTTCTAGCGAGCGCGCTGCCGTCCGAAGCAGGCGAGGCAACACCACCGCCGGCCCCCCGCCGGATCGGTCGGCTGCTGGTCGCCAACCGCGGCGAGCTGGTGGTCCGGATCGCTCGGACGTGTCGGCAGCTGGGCATTCGTTCGCTGGGGCTCGTGGCTGAGGACCAGTCGCGTGCCTGGTGGACGGGCGCGGTCGACGAATTGGTGCCGCTGGCTGGCTCGTATCTCGATGGGCCGGCGGTCATCAGCGCGGCGCTCTTGGCACGGGCAGATGCAATTCACCCGGGCTACGGCTTCCTGGCCGAAAACGCCGGATTCGCGCAGGCGGTCATGGACGCGGGGCTAATTTGGGTGGGCCCGCCGCCGGCGGCGATGCGCGCGCTGGGCGACAAGGCGGCCGCGCGACAGCTCGCGCAGAAGCTGGGCGTGCCCACGCTGCCCGGCTATGACGGCGAAGACCAATCCGACAACCGACTTTCCCGCGAAGCCAAGCGCATCGGCTTTCCCGTGCTCGTCAAGCCCAGCGCTGGCGGCGGCGGCAAGGGCATGCGCGTCGTGTCGGCCCCGCGCGAGATGTCGGAAACATTGGCCCGGGCGCGGCGCGAGGCGAAGGC
>JARXKQ010000073.1 GCA_030271555.1 Chloroflexota bacterium
CCTGCTCGGTCACAGACCGCAGGACCTCGGCACTCAGGCCGAACTGTTCAAATGTCAAGAAGTACCTCTCGTCGTGGAGTATGGGCCAAGTCGGCGCATGGCGCGTCTGGGCTCATCACGCGGATCCGCGAATGGCGGTCGCCGATCTCATCCTTGCTCCCGCCGGCGCTGCCACAGCCAGTGGACGGGCCCGATGAAGACGCGCTCGTAGGCGGGCATGAAACGCACGACGCGGCCGCCCCAGCCCTTCTTGAACCGGTAGACGCCATCGAGCGGGTCGCGCCGCGCGGCGGCTTCGAGCCGCTCCATTTCAGCTGATGCCCGATCTGACCCTGCTGCCGCGGCCAGTTCCACCCGGCCGCGCGCGTCGGCGATGCCGAATTGATCCCAGGTCTTGGCGCCGCGTTCCCTGGCCCAGCTGATGGCCTGCCATTGCAGCGCGTGCGCGGCCCGGTATTCGAGACCCGCCGCGTTTGAGCCGGCGGCGAGATAGACGCCATGTCCGTTCCAGGCCAGGACGAGCGAGGCGCCGATTGGCGCGCCCTCGCGCTCCGCGATCAGCAGCTGTGCCGCGTCGCCGTACGCGTCGAGCAGGACGCGGTAGTAGGCGGCGCTGTGAAAGCCGAAGGATTTGCGCGACGAGCTCGCGCCGAGCATCTGGTGGAGCGTTGCCGTCTCGGCCACGTCAGTCGAGCTGCGGACGGTGACACCCTCGCGCTCGGAGCGCTTCAGGTCCGCACGGTGGCCCTTGGAAAGACCGGCGAGCAACTCGGGCAGCGCGGGCGCGAGGTCAAGCACGACCGTCGAGCGCGGCTGGATAGTCTTCTCGGCCGTCTTGAAGCCGGCCGCGCGCAGCTGCGCGTCGAGTGTCGCGGCCCTCGGATCGTCGAGCGTCAGAGCCGGCTCGAGGCGCACGAATGCCGCGCGACGCGAGCGCGCCACGCGGACTATCTCTTCGAGCAGGCCGGCGTCGACACCTCCGTCAGCGGCCGCAATTGGGCCGCGCGCGACGTAGGCCACGCTCAACCCGCGAAACTGCCGAATCAGCAACTGCGCCGCAGTGGCTCCGTCAACCGCGGAGAGTCGGTATGGCTGCCAGCCGAAACGGGCCTTGAGCTGTCCCCAGGCCCATGCCTGAAAGGGTTGACCGCCCAGTCGAGCGGCCAGGTCGTCCCAGTCGGTGCGGTCGGTGATCTCAGTCGCCGTCATTGGCACCGATTGTGACCGCCCAAGGGCGGTCGCGGGGCGCTCAGGCGAGAACTCGCCGCGCTCCGCAGATGGGGCATGTCGCTGACGCACCCGTTGGATCAGGCTGCATCAGTGTGGCGCAGCCATTGGTCGAGCAGAACAGCCGGTGTCCGGCCGTTGTCCGACGGATTCGGCGGCGCGCTGATGCGCCGAAGCTATGGGTGTGGTTAGAGCGGGGTTGCATTTCCCTGGACCTTGATTTTCTTGCCGTCGCCGCCGGGATTGTGGCGTGAGGGCTGATTTCCGCGCTCCACGACGCTTCTTTGTCCCTGCGTCGGAGCGATTACCCAACCGGGCCGCGGGAGCGAGTAATGATGCTCAGACCTGCGGCTCTATGCGGTTGTCGCTGCCAATTCTAACCGATTGGCCCGAATCAGCGCTTCAGTACCTTTGACCCAGCCTGCTCCGCGCGCAGCGCCGCCTTCTTGGCGCGCTTGCCGGCCTGGTACTCCGCCAGCGACGACGCGTCATCAACATCGCCGAGCGACGGATGCTTGGGCGCGACCTCTTCCCAGCCAGGTGGCTTGACGCCCAGGCGCTTGCCCAGAATGGCGATGAGCGTCTTGGCCTTCATCTCGCCGATGCCGGGCAGTGCCAGCAGGCGCGCCTCGAGCTCCTTGCCGCTCTTCGCCTCGCGCCATACGCGTCCCGCGTCACCGCCGTAGTCGCGCACGATCGCCACGCATAGATCCTGTGTGCGCTTGGCCATGTTGCCCGGGAAGCGGTGCAGCGCGGGCCGCTCGCGGAACACGTCCGCGAGCTTGTCGGGGTCCATCGCCGCGATCTTCGCCGCGTCAAGAGTGCCGATGCGCTGGCGCAGCTCGTACGGGCCGGCAAAGGCCTTCTGCAGCGTGACCTGCTGGTCGAGCTCGAAGCCGATCAGCAGTGCCAGCGGCTCGTCCTGGAGCAGGCGATCGGCTTCGTCATTGCCGGTGAAGGGGAGAAGCGGCGTCGTGCTGACCATGGGCGCGATGGTAGCCGCGGCTACTCCCCGTATTGGAGGGGCGTCACCGCGAAGCCGTCGGGCAGCTTGATGCCCGTGGCGTGGTTAGGGCAGTAGCCGCCCGGATTCACTTTCAGGTACTGCTGGTGATAGTCCTCGGCGAAGTAGAACGGCGGCGCCGGCGGGCCCGCGATCTCCGTCGTGATCTCGCCATAACCGCGGGCGCTCAGCCGCTGCTGGTACATCTTCTCTGACTCCTCGGCCGCGACCTTCTGTGCGTGGTCATGGACGAAGATCACCGACCGGTACTCGGATCCGGTGTCGTTGCCCTGGCGCATGCCCTGCGTCGGGTCGTGGCTCTCCCAAAAGACCTTGAGCAGCTTCTCGTAGCTCGTCTTCGCCGGATCGAACACGACGCGCACCGTCTCGGCATGGCCGGTCTTGCCGGTGCACGACTCCTGGTACGTGGGGTTGGGCGTGTAGCCGCCCTGGTAGCCGACCGCGGTGGTCCACACACCGGGCTGCTCCCAGAAGGTCTTCTCCTCGCCCCAGAAGCAGCCGAGCGCGAACTCGGCGACCTGCAAGCCGTCGGGATACGGACCGGCGATTGGCGTTCCGAGCACGCGGTGGGGCGCCGGATTGGGCAGGATTGACTCGCTGCGACCGGGCAGGGCGTTCTCCTGGGTTGGCAGTGAACCCTTGTCGCGGTTGAACAGGAACATGGCGAAGAACACTCCGATCGTGAGGAGATTGGGATTCTAGAGGTAAGTACGCGCAACGGGCGCCCCCGGATGGGGCATGAGAGACTGTTAGAGCCGTGAATATGGGGGAGACGAACCTGGTCGCCTTGCGCCGCCGCGCATTGCCGTTGCTAGTCGCCGTGCTGGCCAGCCTGGCGCTGGCCGCCGCACTGCCGGCGGGGCAAGCGGCCACCGCCGCCGACTCCGACCTGGCCGGGATCGATGTCTCGCACTACCAGGGCGAGATCGGCTGGAGTGACGTCGTCGGCGACGGCGTGGGCTTCGCGATCGCCAAGGCGACCGAGGGCCGCCTCTACCAGGACGACCAGTACGCGCGCAACAAGGACAGAGCCGAGGCACTGGGTCTGCCCTTCACCGCCTACCACTTCGCCAGCCCTGACTCGACCGCCAACGACGCGGTCCTGGAGGCCGATAACTTCGTCGACACCGCCAACCTGGGGCCGGGCGACCTGCGACCTGTCCTGGATCTGGAGAAGAGCGGCGGTCTGGGCGTCAAGAAGCTGCGCAATTGGGTGAAGGCGTGGCTGGCCGAGGTAGAAGGCCGAGTCGGGGCCAAACCGATCATCTACACCTCGCCTTCGTTCTGGCACGACAAGATGGGCAACAGCCGCTGGTTCGCCAACAACGCCTACGCCCTCTGGATCGCTCATTGGCACGTCGCTCAGCCGCGGGTCCCGGCCGGCAACTGGGCCGGGCATGGCTGGACGATCTGGCAGTACGACAACTGTGGCAGCATGGCCGGCATTGACGGCTGCGTCGATCTCGATCGGCTCAACGGGACCGACATCGATGCGCTGCGGATCCCACCGTCAGGCTAGGCCCGCGCCTGGGTCAGCCGGTCTCCGGATTGGGCGGGCCGACCGGCGGATCGAAGAAGATCGCGACACGCCGGTCGGGCGCGTCCTCATCGGGCGCCTGGAGGCTGAAGGTGGCGCCGAACTGCAAACGCAGCCCGCGCCGCAGATCGTGAAACGTGCGGTTCGTCAGGGCGATATCGGCCACGCCCGCGGCGCGGCGCGCGGCCTCGTCGCTGGGCCAGAAACGCGCGTAGACATGGATCGCCTCAAAGCCATCCGCCAACCACGCGATCCGCACGCTGCCGTCTTCCTGCACCGGCTGATTGTGCCGCTTATCGCTCTTGTATCGGTTTTTCTGACGCCGGCGGCGGCGTTGGCCGCGGGTGAGCCCAGCGGCTACGAGTACTTCCACACGTACGCCGAGGTGAAGTCCGAGATCGACGCTGCGGTCGCGGCCCACCCGAGCATCGCTCAGCGCTTCTCGATGGGGGTCAGCTACGAGGGCCGCCAGATCTGGGGCATCAAGATCAGCGACAACGTCGGCACCGATGAGACCGAGCCGGAGGCCTTCATCGTCGCCCAGATTCATGCCAACGAGCGCTCTGCCGGCGAGCTGGCGCTGTACCTGATCGACCTGCTGGTTAGCGGCTACGCCAACGATTCGCGCATCACGGACATCGTGGATGGTCGGGAGATCTGGATCGTGCCCATGGCGAACCCCGATGGCGCCGAGTACGACATGTCCGACGGCGTCTTCCGCCACTGGCGCAAGAACCGCCAGCCCATACCGGACTCCAGCGCGATCGGGATCGACCTCAATCGCCAGTTCGGCTTCAAGTGGAACTGCTGCGGCGGCGGGAGCAACAACCCCGTCGCGCCAAAGTACCGCGGCCCATCGCCGTGGTACGCGCCGGAGACGCGCGCCTACCGCGACTTCGTGCTCAGCCGCGTGGTCGGCGGCACGCAGCAGCTGAGCGAGATCCTGAGCCTGCACTCGCAAGGCCGGCTGGTGCTATGGCCGTACGGTTACACCAAGAAGGATCACCCGCCGACGATGCGCTACGACGACTGGCGGGCATTCGTGGCACTGGGCAAGCAGATGGCCAACCTGAACGGCTACCGGCCGCAGCAGACGAGCGATCTGTACGTGGTCGACGGCGATGAGGGCGACTGGGCCTACCACGACCAGGGCATCTTCGCGTTCGCCTTTGAGCTCGCCGCGGGTAATCCGGAGCGCTCCTATCCAACGCTCGCGCAGCTCCAGGCCGACGAGCAGCGCAACCGCCCGGCGCTGTTGCTGTTCCTGGAGCAAGCCGACTGTCCGTATCGTTCCGCCGGCGCCGCCCTCGCAGCCAGGCACTGCGCATGAGGCACTCCGCTGTGCGGTCGCGTCTGCCCGCGACGCTCCTGGCGCTGCTCGCCCTGGTGGCGATGCCATCCACGACGCGCGCCGCGAACGCCTTTCCCGCGAACCACGAGGGCTACCACAGCTACGCCGAGATGAGCGCCTTCCTGGACGATGCTGTGGCGGCTCACCCGGGCATCGCCCGCAAGGTGTCGATCGGCCAGAGCTACCAGGGCCGCCAGATCTGGGCGCTCAAGATCAGCGACAACGTCACCACCGACGAGGACGAGCCGGAAGTGCTCTTCACCTCGCAGATGCACGCCCGCGAGTGGCTGGCGCAGGAAGAGGACCTGCGCGTCATCGATCTGCTCACCTCCAACTACAGCGCCAATCCCGGCACGCAGCTCGAACAGCGCGTCAGCGACATCGTCGACAGCCTCGAGATCTGGATCGTGCCAATGCTCAATCCCGATGGCGCGGAGTACGACATCTCCAACCCCGCCAACGGGTTTCGCAACTGGCGCAAGAATCGCCAGCCGGTGGGCAGCGGCGCACAGCCCGGGATCGACCTCAACCGCAACTTCGGCTTCAACTGGGGCTGCTGCGGCGGCTCCACGGGCAAGCCGGGCACGCTCTATTACCGTGGCAAAGCGGCGTGGGAGGGCGTCGAGACGGCGGTCCTGCGCGACTTCGTCCTGGGCCGGGTCGTCGATGGCCGCCAACAGATCCGCGCGGCGATCGACTGGCATGCGTTCAACGAGGAGATCATGTGGCCGTTCGGCTATACGAAGGCCGACCTGCCACCGCCCATGGCGGCCGACGATTTGGCGGCCTTCAAAGCGGTCGCCCACGGCATGGCCGACGAGAACGGCTACATCATCAAGCAGCTGTCCGACCTGTACATCATCGATGGCGGCAGCATCGACTGGCTGTATGGCGATCAGCGCATCTTTGCCTTCACGATCGAGGTCTACCCGGTGGACAACTCGCATGTTGGTGGCTTCTTTCCGCCCGACAACGTGATCGAGCGCGAAACGACGCGCAACGACGGGGCGGTGCTGTACTTCCTGGAGCATGTGGCGTGTCCGTACCGCGCGGCCGGGCTCGACGACACGCACTGCGGGCCGATCGACGACGACTT
>JARXKQ010000074.1 GCA_030271555.1 Chloroflexota bacterium
CTCGCGCCGGACAGCAAGATGTACCGCAACGCACTCGCGCGCATGCCTGAGCCAGTCGAATGAACTCACGCTCCGCGCAGGTGCTCGCGGCAACGCTGGCCTTCCTGCTGATCGTGCTCATTGGCGCAACGATCTTCATCCTGCTCAGCCGGCCGGCACCCGGCCCAACGCCCACCCCCTCGCTGCCTTCATTCGGACCGACACCGGCGCCATCGGCCACCTTGGTGACGCCGTTGCCCAGCGCCACGGCCACGATTCCGCCAACGCCCACGTTGGTCCCGACTCTCCCGCCGACTGACACGCCCACGCCCGAGCCAACCATCACGCCCGAGCCGACCATCACGCCCGAGCCCACCCCATCACCAACGCCATCCCCCAGCCCGACGCCATCACCCACGCTGCCGCCACCTGGCGAACACCAACGCGAGGTGACGGTCAGCGACTTTGGCGTCGACAATCGCTCGGATTCACTGCCTGTTCAGCGCACGATCTCGTTCAAGGTCGACGGCCCCAGCACGGTCAGCGCCACCTTGGCCGGTGTGAGCAACGGCAAGGTCAGGATGTGCCTCCGCGGCGAGGGCGCGGCCACCCAGTGCATTACCGCCCGCTCCGGAACGATCACAAGTGCCGCGTTTGATGCGGGCAACACCGACTGGAACGTATCGGTGATCGGCACCGCGGCCGGCCAGCACGCATCGGTCACACTCGACTTCAATGCGCTGAGCCTCAACGTGGGGCTGGACAGCTTCCGCTTCAACGGCACCAATGATCCGCACAACAACGGCTTCCAGGTCGTGTTTGGCGCCGCTGTCGACGGTACCCTTGAAGTCAAAGGCCAGATCGACGATGGCCACGACACGCCTTACCCGTGGCACTTCAACGTGGCGGTCGACGACGTTCCGGTGTTCGATCAGGTCGGCGGGCCATCAGTCAATGTGGACGTCACGACGACCCTGACGGGCGGACCTGTGTACGCCGTCACTTTCGAAGAGCCCGAGGCCGCGACGAGCGGCGCTTTCCCGGTCTTCCTCTCGAACTTCCACCTGACCTACCCGTAGCCGCACGCCGGCTCGCCTAACCGGGGAGAGTCACCTCGCCGGCGCGCACCAGCGCCGCTACCCACATGACGCCAATGATCGTCTTGGCGTCGTGAATCTCATCGCGTTCGACGCGCGCCACGAGCTCGGGTAGCGCGACGGCCTCCACGAGCAGCCGTTCGTCTGGATCGGGCCCGGCGTGGTTTGGGTCGGGCGATAGGTCGGTCGCCAGGTAAAGCGTCATGCGCTCGCTGGCGAATCCCGGGGCAGTCCAGAACGCCCCCAGTCGGCGCCAGTTCTGTGCGCGGTAGCCCGTCTCTTCGGATAGCTCACGCGGTCCCGCGACGGCCGGGTCCTCGATGGAGCCGTCGGCGAGCCTGTCCAGCGTCCCGGCCGGCAGCTCCAGCAGCACCTGTCCAGCGGCGTGGCGGTACTGGCATACCAGCAGCACTCGGCCATCAGGCAGGATGGCAACAACGGTTACCGCGCCGGGATGGAGGACCACGTCGCGCGCATGCCGACGACCGTCCGGAGTCTCGATCGTGTCTGCCACGACGGTCATGTAGTTGCTCTGGCGCACCACTTGTCGATCAACGAGTCGCTCGGTCAGATCAGATTCACGCTCAACTGGCATGTGCCGGAGTATGCCAGTCGGCGTCCCAGTACTTCCTTCTCATGGCGAGCCGCCGGTTGGCAACCCTAGATTGGCGACCTCGACGACCCACCAGGTGTCGTGCAACTGGAGATCGACCAAATGACCAACGTCCGGCAGATCGCCCTCAGCCTGGTTGTGCTGGCGGCCTTCGTGCTCGTCGTCGCTGCCCCGTTCCGGTGGTGGTAGTCACTTCCTCCGGGCAGCGCTGATTTTGAGTCCGCCGTCCCGGTAAACCGGATGGCGGGCACCACATCTTTCCGGCGACGGCGCGTTCTCGTGACGCGCCGTTCCGACTATCTGGAGGCTGCGCGCTAGCACGCGATGCTCCTACTCTATGCCGTGATCCTGGGCGTCATCTGTGGGTTGGTCAGCGGCGGCAAGTTCGCCGCGCTGGGCTCGACCCACATCAGGCTGTGGCCCGTAGCGCTGATCGGCCTTTTCTGTCAACTGCTGCTGTTCAGCTCGCCGCTGGCCGCTGTCGTGGGGCCGTGGGGCCCGTCGCTGTACGTGGTCAGCACCGTGCTGGTGCTGATGGCGATGGTTGTCAACCTGCGCCAGCCCGGCTTCTGGCTGATCATCCTGGGCGCGCTCGCCAACTTCACGGTCATCGTCGCCAACGGCGGCCAGATGCCGGCCGCGCCTGCCGCGTGGGCAGCGCTCAACGGGGTCGCTGCCGTGCCCACGACGGACTTCAGCAACTCGATCCTCGCTGGGCCGCAGACCGTCCTCGCGTTCCTGGGCGACAACTTCGTGCTTCCCCGGCCGCTGCCGCTGGCCAACGTCTTCTCGCTTGGCGATGTGCTCATTGGTGTTGGCGCGGCGATGTTCATCGTCCAGTCGATGCACGGGCGAGTGCTGCCGCGACTTCTCCGACCACAGGCCACGCATGGCTGAGGCCAGCCAAAAGGGGATTGCGAGCACGCTCGATGAGCTGTGCCACGCGGTCGCCGCGGATGGTGGCGCGGCGCTCTATTTGGATGACGGCGAGGGCGCGTTGCAGCGCGTCGCGTCATCGGGCAGCGGCGGCGTGCGGCCGCCGCGTCTCCTCGAGCAGCTGCGCGACGAGAACCACGACCCGCGCAGCCTCGTTCTGACGGTCCCCGGGACGCCTGCCGGAGTTGTCGTGCTCGCCCGCAAGACCGGCGGCAACTTCACCCAGCAGGATCGCGCCGTGGCACGGCTGTGGGTGCGTCGGCTGGCGGAAGGGACGCTTGCCACAGGCACGCATCTCGCGCCATCAGTGTGGACACGCCGGATCGAGGCGATCCAGCGCATCGGCGCGCGGCTCAACCGGCTGGGCTCAGTTCAGGAAGTGAGCGCGACCATCTGCCGCGGCACGTTCGAGATCATCGACAACGACGAGGCGCACCTGCTGCTGGCCGACGACCAGGGCTACCTCCAGCCCATCGCGCACATGACCCGCGATGACGGCACGCCGCCCGTGCTCCCTTACGACGGACCAATTGCGCGCCATATCGGGCGCGCGCTGGCCGCCACGATGCCGGTGCTCGAGAAGAGCGTTGCCGACGCTGGACCAGACCGCGCCGGACCCCATTCGCTGCTCATCGTGCCCTTGCTCCACGAGGGCCACGTCAACGGCCTGCTGTGCCTTATCGCGGCGGGTGAGGCGCGCTTCGATGACGACCACCTGCGCTTGCTGCAGATCCTGTCCGATCAGGCCGCGGTCGCGATTGAGAACGCACGGCTGCTATCCGGCCGCGATGAGCTGGTCCATGAGCTGGCCGGGCTGCTCGAAGTCAGCGAGGCGGCTGGTGCCGCGTCGGACGAGCGCCAGCTGGCAACACAGCTCGCCACCAGGATGCGCCGCGCCACCGGTGCGGACGCGGCGCGCGTAAGCCGCTGGGACGAAGGCTCGACCGTCCTGCGCCTGTTGGCGCGCGACGGCAGCGATGCTTGCGAAGACACGGTCGAGCTGGCCGAATCGGCGTTGCGCTGGTCGGCGCTGCGCGACGGCCGGCCGGTGCTGGCGCAGGTCGATGCGCTCGACAATGGCGTCGAGGCACGGGCGTTGCGTGCCGGCGGCGTGCGGACGCTGATGCTCCTGCCGCTCACTGCCGGTGGCCGTACGATCGGGCTGGTCGAGCTGCTTGCCCTGCATCAGTCGCTCAGCATCAACGAGTCACAGCTCCATGCCCTGGAGGCGATGACCAGCCTCACCGCGACCGGTCTCGAACGGGTGCGCCTGCTCGAGCAGCTGCGCAGCGCGGCGGACACGGATCTCGTCACCGGCGTTCACAACCACCGTTACCTGCAAGAGCGGCTGCGCCAGGAGGTGGCACGGTCGGCCCGGTCGCACTCACAGCTGGCCGTCCTGATGATGGACCTCGACAAGTTCAAGCAGGTCAACGACCGCCACGGCCACGCCGACGGTGACGGTGTGCTGCACAACATCGGCGCGACGATCATGGCCGAGGTCCGAGCCAATGACATCGTCGCGCGCTACGGCGGCGATGAATTTGTCGTGATCATGCCCGATACGAGCCCCGATCAGGCTGAGCTCGTCGCGAACCGGGTCGTGCGCTCGATCAAGAACCGCCGGCACGCACTATCCGACGGAGCACAGGTCAGCGTGGGCGTGAGCGCCGGGCTGGCCATGTATCCCGCAGACGGCCGCACGACCGCGCAACTGCTGGGCGCGGCGGACGCAGCGATGTATGACATCAAGCGGACCACTGGCCGTGACGTCGAACGTGCGGCGGGCCACCCCGCGATCGAGGCGGCCGCCGCTAACTGACCTCCGCGGTTAGCGGAGCGCCTTGCCGTCGGCCGAATCGAACAGCGCGATCTTGTCGATGGGCACGAACATCTCCACCACATCGCCCGGCTTGACGCGAAAGGCCGCGTCAACGACCGCCACCAGGTCGTGCTGGCCCACTCGAAGGTGGAGCAGCTCTTCATTGCCCAGGAACTCGACCACATCGCACGTCGCACGCACGTGCGCGCCGGCACCCGGGGCTGCGCCGTTCATGATCTCGAAGTGCTCGGGCCGGACGCCGGCAGTGAGCTCGGTTGCAGCGTTCTCGACAGCGCTCTTCAGGCTGTCGGGCACTGGCAGCTCGAAGCCCTCACCCACGACCTTCAGCGTGCCGTCTTCAGTCTTGGGCGTGACATTGATGAAGTTCATGGCCGGGCTGCCGATGAAACCGGCAACGAACTTGTTGACCGGGTGCTGATAGAGCTCCTGCGGCGAGCCGACCTGCTGGAGCACGCCGAAGTTCATGACCGCGATGCGGTCGCCCATGGTCATGGCCTCGACCTGGTCGTGCGTCACGTAGACCACGGTCGTGCGTAGGCGCTGATGGAGCCGCGCGATCTCGGCGCGCGTCTGGACGCGCAGCTTGGCATCGAGGTTGGACAGCGGCTCATCCATAAGGAAGACAGCCGGCTCGCGCACGATGGCGCGACCAAGGGCGACGCGCTGGCGCTGGCCGCCCGATAGCTGCTTCGGCTTGCGGTCGAGCAGGTTGGTCAACTCGATCGTCGCGGCTGCCTCGCGGACGCGCTTGTCGATCTCCGCCTTGGGCATCTTGCGCAGCTTCAGCCCGAACGCCATGTTGTCGAACACGCTCATGTGCGGATACAGCGCGTAGCTCTGGAAGACCATCGCGACGTCGCGATCCTTGGGCGCGAGGTTGTTGACCACGCGATCGCCGATCTTGAGCTCGCCCGCGCTGACGTCCTCGAGGCCGGCGATCATGCGCAGCGCGGTGGTCTTGCCGCAGCCTGATGGGCCGACCAGCACGAGGAACTCCTCGTCCTGGATCTCGAGGCTCAGGTCGTTGACGGCGGTGACGTCGCCGTAACGTTTGAAGACGTGCTCGAAGGTAACCGTCGCCATGACCACTCCTCTAGAGACGCCGTCAGCCGGCCCCGGCTTCGGTGCAATGCGGCTCGGCCGACTCGTTGAGTCGCATCGTAAACTAGCCACATGCCTGACTTCACTGGAATCGGCTGGCTGGGTTGGATCATCGTCGGCTTTTTCGCGGGCGCCCTGTCGGGCGTCGTCGTCAAAGACCGTTCCGCCGGTGGCTGCCTGGCCAACATCCTGATCGGCATCCTGGGCGGTGTCGTCGGTGGCCTGCTCGTGCGCCAGTTCTTCCCCGAGCAGAACCAGATCGTGGGCTGGATCGGCGCGTTCCTGGTCGCCTTCGTGGGCGCGGTGATAGTGCGCTGGCTGCTTGCCCTGGTGAACGGACCGCGGCGCTAGCTGGCGTTTTGCCTCCGCAGTTGCGCTCACGCGCACTGCTGCGCGTCGTCGGAGGGTGACCTCACTCCAGTGGAGTGTGGTCACCCCCCTCCTTGCGGATACTTCTTCTTCGGCCCCAGGCTGATCGCATAGGCGAGCGCTCGCTCGCCCCATTCGTGCACGGCCGCGGCCGGTGATCGCCAGTCGGGCAGGGCGACGTACTCGCGCATGGGCCGGCCCGGCATGGGCTCGAGCAGGCTCCCGCCGGCCGCGAGGAGCTTTGGCCGATCGGCC
>JARXKQ010000075.1 GCA_030271555.1 Chloroflexota bacterium
CACCACCCAGGGGACGATCGAGCATGCGCCAGACGAGCACGGCGGCCAGCGTGACGAGGAGGCTGACGTTGCCCAGATCAAGGTCGAACAGCACAGGTGCGCTGAGCGCGGCCACGCCGAACACGGCGAGCCGCAGCCGGCGCGAGATGGGCATGAACGCGCAGATCGCCACGACCGCGGCCAGTCGGAGGGCGAGCCAGACCAGGTTCGCGCCCTGTTCGCCCAGCCAGGTCAGCGGCACGAACAGCGCGGCGAGAACGGGCGAGTACAGGTACAGCCCGTACGGGCCGGGCCGGAACGGTCCGCTCAGGGTGTCGGGCTGGTAGGGCGTGCCTGTCGCCAGGAAGCGCACGGCCGCGTCGTAGTAGGCGTGGAAGTCGTACGCCCAGCCGGGCGACCGATCGATCCACGTGCTGATGGCCCCGCCCAGCACCAGCAGGCCAACGAGGGCCAAGCCGGCAGACAGCGGACCAGACCAGCGGCGATCGATCATCTGCGCGCCGTAGTCACGGCCGCCGGCGGCTGCATCGCAACCGATGATAAGTGGCTGCCAAGCGCCCGATAAGGGCTGCGCGTCACCCTTTGCTTGCGAATGAAGAGACTGCTCGACGCGCTGCTGCCGCCGGCATGCCCGGGTTGTGGCCGCGAGGGCAAAGTGGTGTGCGAGCGGTGCCTGGCGCACCTCGCACGGCGGCGCGGCGAGCCTGCCGGCGTGCCGCTGGGGCTCGCCGTGGCGCAACCCGCTGGCCTCGTGCAGCTCGAGTGGTGCTGCGCGTACAGCGGGCCGGCGCGCGCGTGCCTGCACGCGCTCAAGTACGACGGCGAGCTGCGCCTGGTTGAGCCACTCGCCGAGCAGATGGCCGCGCGCTGGGCGCGCGCTGGAATCGGCGGCGACGTGCTTGTGCCGGTACCGGTTCACGCCGCGCGGCTGCGCCAGCGCGGCTTCGATCAGGCGGAGCTGCTCGCGCGCGCGGCCGGTCGCATGCTCCACCTGCCGGTCGCCCAGGCCCTTGAGAGAGCGGCGAAGACTGCCGCGCAGCACGCCCTGAGCCGGCGCGCGCGGGCGGCGAACGTGGGCGGCGCTTTCATGGTCAAACCCGTCCAACCCAACTCCATCGCCGGGCGCTGGGTCGTCCTCGTCGACGACGTGGTAACCACCGGCGCGACGTTCAGTGGCTGCGCCCAGGCGCTGTACGCGTCGGGCGCCGCGGCAGTTTCTGGCATTGCCCTGGCGCGCGAGCGCTAGCGCTAGCCCTAGCCCTTGGCTGCCCCTGCGCCCGCCGTGGGCCACTCGCTGCGCGGCCGGAGCTTATATATGCCCTGCTTACGCGCCATGAAGTTCTCATCGACCAGGTAGCGCCGGAGCGACGCCGCGTCGGGGTGACGCACGGCCAGGAGCTGGTTGACCTCCTTCTCGGGATACTTGCGCTTCTTCTCGAAGACACTTTCCGCGAGCACGCGCAAGACCACCAGGCGCTTCGAATGCTGCGCCGGGATGCTCGTGAGCCGCTCCCCTTCAAAGAAGGCGCGCAACACTTTGGCGTCGTCGGGCGTGGCCCAATCGGGGAGCGCCGCGTCGCCTGGCGCCGGCACGCCTGTCTGCTCGCGGTCGATCCGGTGCAGCTCGGCGCCAATCTGGCCCAGTCGGCCGATCCGGAGCGAGTAGTCCATGTATGGCGGCCGCGGATGGGCCTCGACCAGGCCTGCTTCCTTCAACTTCTTGAGGTGGTGCACGACCGTGGCCGGGGTCAATTTGAGCGCTTCGGCCAACTGTTCAACCGCCAGCCGCCGGCCGTCGGCAAGGAGGCCGACGATACGCAGCCGGGAAGCGTCGGACAGGGCCTTCAAAGCTGTCAGAAGATCTGGATCCATGTCCTGACAATATGATGTCCGTCAAATCGGTCCCGGTTTAGCATCGGTGGGTGAAGACTCCCGGCCGACTCATCGGACCGCATCTGCAGGTACACCAAGGGCTGCGCAACGCGGCGGATCGAGCCCGGGAGATCGGCGCCACCGCGGTCCAGGTCTTCACGGACAACCCCACGGCATGGCGCCGCCGCGCAGCCCCGCCGGCGGAGCTGGCCGAGTTCCGGGCGCGTCTCGCGGGCGGCGGCATCCGCTCGCTCGCAATCCACGCGCCGTATCTGGTCAACCTGTGCGGCGCCGACGACGAGTTCTGGGCCCGATCCGTGGTGACGATGGCGCACGAGCTGACCGTCGGCCGCGACTTTGGCGCGGACTTCGTCGTCATGCACATCGGCTCGCATCGGGGCGAGGAGCGCTCGGCCGGGATCGAGCGACTCGTGTGCGGTTTGGGCGCCGTCCTCAGGGAGGCAGACCAGGCAGCGGGCGGTCAGGCCGGGATACCGCGGCTGGTGCTGGAGAACAGCGCGGGCATGGGCGATGGCATCGGTTCGTCGCTCGAGGACCTGTCGGACATCTTGGGCGCGGCTGTCGACGCCGGCTTGCCGCTCGAGCGGCTGGGCGTCTGTCTTGACACGGCCCATCTGTGGGGCGCGGGCTACGACGTGGGTAGCGCTGCCTGGCTCGAAGGATTCGCTGAGCGCTCCGAGCGCCTGCTGGGGCGCGAGAACGTGGTGATGCTTCACCTCAATGACTCGCGCACGGAACTCGGGTCGCGCCTCGACCGGCACGAGCACATAGGTGCCGGCAAGATGGGCCACGAGGGGCTGCGCGATCTGCTCAACCACCCCTGGCTGGGCACGCTGCCCACCTTCCTCGAGACACCCGGCATGGACGCCGGCTACGACGTGCTGAACCTCGATCGGGCGCGGCTGTTGGCCGACGGCCAGGCTTTGCCCACGCTGCCGCCGGAGGCCTTCACCTTGCGCCGATCTGCCGCACGATCTGGGCCGCCCGCAGCCTGAACCGGTGGTGCAAACCGGGACCGTACCAAGGGCCTATATCGAGCACCACCCGCGCAACGGATTATGCCGCTGTGCCCAATCGGGACAACGCAACAGGGGATCCGATGAGCGTCCAGAACGGACGGGCCTTCAATGAATGGTTGAGGACCCAGCTCAAGGCGAAGAAGATGTCGCAGCGCCAGCTGGCGCAGCAGTCGGGTGTTGATCACTCGACCATCTCTCGGCTTGTGCGTGGCGATCGCACTCCTTCGCTCGGCACCGCCACCAAGCTGGCGCGCGGCCTGCGCGAGCTGCGCGATGAGACTGAGACGCCGCATTACTTCGGCCTGATGGCCTCCTCAACGAGCCACCCCACCGCACGCGTCGAGTACGCGCTCCGCTCGGACGATCTGTTGAGCGAGCCGCAGGTGCGCCAGGTCATGGAGTACTACCTCGCTCTGCGCATGCGTCGGCTCGCCGCCGCGCGGCAGAACGGCACGGTCACCCACTCGACGACGACCGAAACACACCAGGCGATGGCCGCCGCCGCGCGGATGCCCAACCGCAACTAGCTAGAAGATCACGGTCGCGGCCGCTGGGCCCGACTCCGTCAGGATGAGTGCCGGTCGGAAACGACCGGCATTTTGCTTGTCCGGGGGGCTAGGACCCTGAAGCTGGGCCAGTTCCCGCAGTTCGCCGCGCGGCGCCGGAGCGCGTCATCGGCGACAGCAGATACGCGACGCTGCCAAAGATCCAGATCGAGAACACGCTGATGGCGCGGTCAACGAGCGTAATCGCGGTGGCATTGGTCGCGTCAACGCCGTAGATCACGGTCAGGATGCCCACGACGCCCAGCTCGACAAGACCCAGCCCGGCGGGCGTGAGCGGGATCGCGGTCAGAAGCGACGCGCTCAATGCGACGAAAAACGCGCCGCTGATGCCCAGGTGGACGTCCCGGAAGTTGAGCGCCTCAATTACGAGCAGCAGCCGCAGCGCCTCCGTCGCCCAGATGAGCGCCGTCACCACGGCGAGCCACGGCACCTGGCGCGGATTGATGGCGAAGACCCCTTCCTCGAACCGCTCGTAGAACTCGAGCAGCTTGGTCTTCTTGGGCAGCGGCAGCCGAATCAGCAATCGCTTGCCGAAGTTGCGCACGCTGTACAGCGCGATCGAGAGCCCCACGATGACGGCGAGGCCGATACCGATGACCACCTGGACGGCCGTCGGCAGGTTGCCCCGGAAGCTCCAGAAGGCGGCGCCCAGGCCCAGGATGGCGATGGCGAAGATGTCAAAGATGCGCTCGATGAAGACCGTGCCGAAGGTGCGGCTCAGCGAGACGGTGAAATTGGCCTTGAGCAGCCAAGCGCGGTAGACATCGCCTAGCTTGGCGGGCACGAGGCAGTTGACCAGCCAGCTGATGAACACGATCTCGGTCGAATCGCGCACGCCGACCCGCGTGCCGGCACCGCGCAGGAGGAGCTGCCAGCGATAACCGCGCAGCGGGAAGCCCAGGTAGTAGATCGCGAGGGCGGCCAGCAGCAGCCACGGGTTCGCGCCCAGGATGGTGTTAGTCAGCTCACCCAGATCGAGGCCGCGCAGGTTCGTGCCGATCAGCGCGAGCAGCAGGATGGGCAGGACCAGTGAGATGATCGTGCGCGGGTCGCGCAGCCGGCGGGACAGCGGCTGGGGCGGCGACGACTCCTCGTGCACGCCCGGGTAATCGACGAGCGGCTCTTCCGCGTTGAGCTCGCTCATGCCGGGGCCACGCGGCGGTTGCCGCGCATGCGCTGCACGACCTTGGCGAACGGCGTGACGACCCGGATCAGGCGCGAAGCGTGGCTCGTCACGAGACGGGCGCCGGTGAGTGCGGCGCGCAGCTCATCGGCAGTTTCGATGGGCCCATCGAGGATCGTGTACGAGACGCCGACTTCCATCAGCGTGTGCGCGTCCGATACGGCCACGCCGGCGAGCCCGTGGGCGTGAGCCAGCTCGGCCGCGCGCTCGTTGCCGCTACCAATCATCAGGCGCGAGTTCCATATCTCGATGTAGTCGAGCAGCGGCACCAGCCGCTCTAGCTCGTCCTCCCAACCAGGCCGGCCGGCGCCGGCGCGAAACCGATCATAGGGATGGGCGAGGCCGACCACGCCGCCCTGCTCGCGAATGCGTGCCGCAGCGTCCGCCGGCGGCAGGCCGACAGGGATGGGCCGCTCGACGAAGAGCGCGATCAGATCGCCGGCGGTGGTGCGGACCTCCTGGCCGACGATGATCTCCAGCCCGGCCGGTGCCGCGGCGCGGGCTGCGAGCGCGCCGTCGATGCGATCGTGGTCGGTGATCGCGAGGTGGGTCAGGCCGCGCTCAGCTGCCACGCGAGCAACATCGGCCGGCTTGCTGAGCGAATCGAACGACGCCGAGGTGTGGCAGTGCAGGTCGGCCAAAGAGCGCTCTGATCGCGTGGGATCGGCCACCGGCGGGTTAGTCGGTGCCGGTTCGTTGGCCGTCGGGTCGCTCAGATGCGTTGGACGAGCGACTTGCGGAAGAACTCGAAGTGCTCCAGGGCGAGACCGGTGCCCAGCGCGACGCACTGGAGCGCGTTCTCGGCAACGTGGCACGGCACGCCGGTGACCTGGGTGAGCAACTTGTCGATGTTGCGCAGCAGCGAACCGCCGCCGGTCATGACCATGCCCTTGTCGATGATGTCGCTCGACAGCTCGGGTGGCGTCTCCTCGAGCACGCCACGCACCGCGCCGATGATCTGCTGCAGCGGCTGCTCGAGCGCCTCCATGACTTCCGAGCTCGTGAGTGGCACGGTCCGCGGCAGGCCGGCGATCAGGTCGCGCCCGCGCACTTCCATGTGCAACTCGCGCTCGAGCGGCATGGCCGTGCCGATCTCGATCTTGACCTGCTCGGCCATGCGATCGCCGATCATCACGTTGTACTTCTTGCGCACGTAGTTGGCGATCGCCTCGTCGAAGCGGTTGCCGCCGACGCGCACCGAGCGCGAGACGACGATGCCGCCGAGGGAGATCACGGCGATCTCGGACGTGCCACCGCCGATGTCGATGACCAGGTTGCCCGACGGACCGCTGATCGGCACGTTGGCGCCGATCGCCGCGGCCAGCGGCTCTTCGATCAGGTACGCCTCGCGGGCACCGGCCTTCAGGGCCGCGTCGCGCACGGCGCGCTTCTCGACGCTGGTGACGCCAGACGGCACGCTGATCATGACGTCCGGCTTCGTCAGCGCGCGGCCGGCCTTGCGGATGAAGTAGCGCAGCATCGCCTCGGTGATGACGTAGTCG
>JARXKQ010000076.1 GCA_030271555.1 Chloroflexota bacterium
AGGCGACGCGACCGGAACGGGCGGGGCGCCTTGGGATTGGCGGGGTCGTACGCCCACTTGCATGGGTGGTCGTGGGGACAGAAGCCGAAGGGAAAGTCGGGGCCCAGGGCCATGCCGATTGCGACCAGGTGAATCAAATGGATCCCGGGGACGATGCCTCGCTCCAAACGGGAGACCAGGCTCTGGCTGACGCCGGCGAGGTCGGACAGGCGACGCTGACTGATGCCCAGCTGCTGGCGGCCGAGCCGCATTCGGGCGCCAAAGAGCACGAGGTCCGGGAGCGGCCAGGTTCCGTAGCGCGCCTTCTCGCGCCACCATGGATCGAGCGGGCCCTTTTCGCGCAGTCGCTTCTCGATCAACCAGTCGCCACGCGGACCCTGGTAGGGCACACCGAAATGGTGCCGGCGGCCGCTTATCCGCCGCTTATCCGCCGCTTCACCACCGATTGCGAGTCTCCGACCGGACTCAAGGGGTAGATGGTGGGTGCGGGGAGGGTGGGCGTAAGAGGGCGGGAGGTAGGGCGGCGGCTACGATACGAACCGCCTAGCACAGCCCAAGCGAGGGGTCACCGTCATGACCGTTACCGCGGCACCAAAGCGCATGTTCATCAACGGCGAGTGGGCCGACGCGTCCACTGGTGAAACGACCAACGTCATCAATCCCGCTACCGAAGAGGTCATCGCGCAGATCCCCAAGGGCAGCGCGGCGGACGTAGACAAGGCCGTCGCGGCCGCCAAAGCCGCGTTCGAGGACTGGTCGCAGACGACACCTGGTGAGCGCAGCAAGATGCTGTGGGACTGGGCGGCGAAGATCGAGTCGGCCAAGTCGGAGCTGTCGGCCCTCGAATCGGCCAACGTCGGTAAGCCCAAGGGCGTCGCTGATTTCGACATCGATTTTTCGGTCGACAACCTGCGCTTTTTCGCCGGTGCGGCGCGCGTCATCGAGGGCAAGGCGACCGGCGAGTACGCCAGGGGCTGGACCAGCATGATCCGGCGCGAGCCGGTGGGCGTAGTGGGCCAGGTCGCGCCGTGGAACTACCCGCTCATGATGGCGATCTGGAAGGTCGGGCCGGCGCTCGCGGCGGGTTGCACGGTGGTGCTCAAGCCCGCGTCCATCACGCCGTTGACCGCATTGGCGCTCGCCGAGCTGGCCGCCGACATCTTCCCCAAGGGCGTCCTGAACGTCATTACGGGCCCGGGCAAGGTGGCTGGACAGCGGCTGGTGACGCATCCCGACGTCGACATGGTTTCGCTGACAGGCGACACGGCCACGGGCAAGGAGATCGCCGCGGCCGCGGCCCAAACAGTGAAGCGCGTCCATCTGGAGTTGGGCGGCAAGGCGCCGGTCGTCGTCTTCGACGACGCCGACCTGGGAGCGGTCATCGAGGCCGTGAAGCTGAGTGGCTACTTCAACAGCGGCCAGGACTGCACGGCTGCGACGCGCGTCATCGCGGGCTCAAAGATCTACGAGAAGCTGCTCGCCGATCTCGTGCCGGCGGTGCAGTCGCTGAAGGTGGGCAATCCAGCAGACGACGAGACGCTCGACATGGGGCCGCTCGTCACCGGCGGGCAGCGCGACCGGGTTGCCGGGTACGTGGATAGGGCACGCGGCTATGGCGCTGAGGTGGCAACGGGCGGCAGCGCGAATGGCCACGCCGGCAAGGGCTTCTTCTACGACCCGACCGTGCTTACGAACGTCAAGCAGGACGCCGAGATCGTCCAGGAAGAGGTGTTCGGCCCCGTCATCACGGTGCAGCGCTTCAGTGACGACGAGGAGGCGATCCGTTGGGCGAACGGCGTGCCCTATGGCCTCGCCGCATCGGTCTGGACGAACGACGTCAAGCGGGCGCTCAACGCGGCACGCCGACTGCGCTACGGCACCGTCTGGATCAACGACCACCTGACGCTCACCTCAGAAATGCCGCACGGTGGTTTTGGGCGGAGCGGCTACGGCAAGGACATGGGCGCGTACTCGATCGAGGACTACACGATCGTGAAGCACGTCATGGCCAAAATCAGCTGAAATCCGTCCTCGAAGCTAGCTAGCTAGCTAGCTAAGCGAGGGTCGCGAGGACCTCGCCGATTGTTTCGACGGCCTGGTCGATCTCTGCTTCCGTCGTCACGAGCGGTTGGATGACGCGGACGGCCTGGCTATATGTGCCGCACGAGAGCAGCAGCAGGTGGCGCTCGAGGGCGCCGGCGAGGAGCTTCTTGGTCAGGTCGGGTCGCGGCTTGAGGGTGTCTGGCTCGGCAAACTCGATCGCGGCCATCAGCCCGCGGCCGCGCACCTGGGCGATGTTCGGGTTGCGCGACGAAGAGGCGGCCGCGGTCAGGCCGGCGAGGAGCCGCTGGCCCATCTTCTCGGCGTTCGCGACGAGATGCTCGTCCTCGATCACGTCGAGCGTCGCCAACGCCGCGGCGCAGGACACGGCGTTACCGCCGTATGTGCCGCCGTGGGTCCCGGCAGTGAACTTATCCATCACTGAGCGGCGGGCCATGATGCCAGAGAGCGGCATGCCGGACGCGATGCCCTTGGCCATCACGAGGATGTCGGGCCGCGCGCCGGTCCACTCAGTCGCGAACATGCGACCGGTGCGGCCGTAGCCGGTCTGGACCTCGTCGGCGATGAGCATGATTCCGTGCTGGTCGGCCAAAGCGCGGAGCGCCCGGAGGAAGCCGTCGTCCGGCACCACGTAGCCGCCCTCGCCCAGGATGGGCTCGACCAGGAACGCGGCCACGTCGTCGGGGTAGCACATGGTCGCGAACAGCTCGTCGATCGCGGCCATCGTCTTCTCTAGTGCCGCGGCCGACGATCCGCCGCCCTGGCGCAGCGGGTCGGGGAACGGGACGAAGTGGACGCCACCCATGAGCGGCTCGTAGTGGCCGCGGATGCGCACGCCGCTGCTGGTCAGCGCCATGGTGCCGTGCGTCCGGCCATGGAAGCCGCCGCGGAAGGCGACGACGATTGGCCGGCGGGTGGCCGCCTTGGCCAGCTTGACCGCGGCCTCAATCGCCTCTGCCCCGCTGTTGGATAGGAAGAGGCCGATGGGATCGGCTGGATCGGCCGGCGCTGGGAACAGGTGGGGTAGTCGGGCGTGGAGCTCCAGGCCCGGCTGGTGATAGACGATGTTCTGCTGGGCGTGGATGACCTTCGCCGCTTGCTGGGCAATAGCCGCGGCCACGCGCGGATGGGAGTGGCCGGTGTTGGTGACGCCGATGCCGCTGCTGTAGTCGAGGTAGCGCGTGCCGTCGATCGTGGTGAGCCAAGAGCCCTCGCCGCGCTCGACGACGAGGTCGGTGTAGCGCGACCAGACGGGCGCGACGCCGTCGCGCAGCTTGAGCAGGCGCTGCGTGTCAGTTGTTGGGGGAGCGGCGGTGAGCGTCATCGTGGTTCTCCTGGGCGGCGTCTGGGCGAAGCCTACTTGCCGCCGACTCGTTCGGGAAGCGCGGTGATGCCTGATCGAACTTGGAGTGGCCCCAGATCCGCCATGATCGGCCCGGCCGCGAAACCGTGTTCGTACTGCGGAAAGTGCGGCACAGGGTGGTCGCGCAGCTGCTTCCACATGCGGCTCAGACCCTTGGTGCCAATCTGGCGCACGCTGGCGACGCGATCCATGTCAAGCGTCTGGGTCAGGAACTCCTCGCCCGAGCCACCGCTGGTCATCACCTGGCCCTCAGGGTCGACGACCACGCTCGAGCCGGTCCCGAACATGCCGCCCAGGTTGGGGTTCACGACATAGCACTGGTTGGCGATCGCGTTCGCGCGAGCCATGACGATCTCCTGCTCGCGATCGCTGGTCGATGTCGCCGTGGGCTGGAGAATCGCCTCGGCGCCCATCCACGCAAGGGCGCGCGCGACCTCGGGAAACCATCCGTCGTAGCAGATCATCAGGCCGAAGCGGCCGACGTTAGGGATGTCGAAAGTCGCGAAGTCCTCGCCCGGAGTCGTGTGCTCGAGCGGCTTCCAGGGAAAGATCTTGCGGTACCGGGCGACGATCTGCCCGCTCGGATCGATCGCCACCGATGTGTTGTAGATATCCGACCCATCGCGCTCGTAGAAGGAGCCGGGGACGATCCATTTACCGACTGACCGCGCGAGCTTGCTTACCTCGTCAGTCAGCGGACCGGGGATGGTCTGCGCGACCTTGCGCTCGTAACCGGCCGGGTACTCGGAATTCCAGGTGCCGTGAGCGGACAGGTACAGCTCCGGGAATACATACAGGTCGAACTGCGGCATCGCCCCGGCGAGCGTTTTGACCTCGTGCTCGAACTTCGCCAGGGTCGCGTCGGGCTTGAAGGGCACCGTTGCGACCTGCGCGGCGACAACCCCGATTTGGCGGCTCATTGCGGTAACCCCTCTGGCTTGTTGCTTCTTGTCAGCTCGTTGGCGAAATGGCATGCGGATTGGTGGTCCCGGGCGGCATCGATGTGTGGCGGCGGCGTGGTCCGGCACTCCTCGGGTGAGCCGAGTTGCGTCGTCAGCCAGCAGCGCGGATGGAATGAGCAACCGGTCGGCGGGTTCGTCGCACTAGGTGGATCGCCGTGGACCAGGAGCCGGTCGCGGGTGCCGCCGTCGACGTCAGGCGCGGAGCTCAGGAGCGCGCGTGTGTATGGGTGAAGGTTCGCGTCGAAGATCTCCTGGGCGCTGCCCTGCTCCACCAGTTGGCCGAGGTACATGACGCCGATCCGATCAGCGAGGTACTGGACAACGCTGAGGTCGTGGCTGATGAGCACGTAGGTCAGGCCATGCTGCCGCCTCAAGTCGCCCAGCAGATTGAGGATCTGTGCCTGCACGGAGACATCGAGTGAAGACGTGGGCTCGTCAAGAACCAGCAGGCGCGGGCGCAAGGCGAGGGCGCGGGCGATTGCGACCCTTTGGCACTGGCCACCGCTCAGCTCATGGGCGCGGCGCGTGAGGTGGTGCCTGCCCATACCGACTTCGTCGAGCAGCTCGATGACGCGCTTTTCGGCCTCACTGCCCTTCAACCCCAGATGGAGGCCGAGCGGCTCGGCCACGATGTCGCGCACCGACGAGCGTGGATCAAGCGAGCCGACGGGGTCCTGGAAAACGACCTGGGCCTGGCGCCGCCATTCCCGGAGCGTGCGGCCCTTGATGGTTGAAAGGTCGGTGCCGTCGAAGTCGATCCGGCCCCTCGTTGGTGTGAGGAGGCGCAACAGGCACCGGGCGAGCGTCGTCTTGCCTGATCCCGACTCGCCGACGACGCCGTAGACCTCGCCGGTTTGGATATCGAGGTCGACGCCGCTCAGGGCGTGGACCGTCTCCGTTGCGCGGCCGAGCGAGGTGACCTTGAACTCCACGGTTAAGCCGCGGACGCGGACGAGCGGCGCGGCAAGCGGCGCGGCGAGGGTTGCGGGTGTGGCGTTCGTGCCAGGCACGATGGTCCGAGTCGCCGGGGCACTCATGCGGCACTCGCGGTTTGCGCGGCGTAAGTCTCGTGGGCGCGGTGGCACGCAACGAGGTGCGCCGCCGCAATCTGCTCCAGCGCCGGGTTCTCGAGGCGGCACCTGTCGAAGACGAGTTCGCAGCGGTCAGCGAACGAGCAGCCGCTGATCGCGCCGGGATTGGAGGGCACCGAGCCCAGGATGGTCGGCAGCGCCTGGCCCCGTGCACGTGCCCGCGGGACCGCAGCCAAGAGCGCGCGAGTGTACGGGTGAGTCGGGTGTGCGAAGAGCTCACTGGTCGGGGCGGTCTCGACGTCGCGCCCGGCGTAGAGGACGACGATGCGATCGCAGATGCGCCGCACGACACCCAGGTCGTGCGTGATGTACAGGACGCTGAAACCGTGTGCGTCCTGAAGCTTGCGCATCAGCTCCAGGACCTGCGCGGCGATGGTCACGTCGAGCGCGGTGGTCGGCTCATCGGCGATGAGCAGCTTGGGCTCGCACAGCAGTGCCATGGCGATCATCGCGCGCTGCTGCATGCCGCCCGACAGCTGGTGCGGATAGCTGCGCACGACACGCTGCACGTCGGGCATGCTCACCGATGCGAGCGAGGAGCGGATGCGCTCGTCGCGTTCCTTGTTATCGAGCTTCATGTGGGCGTCGAGCACGAGGCGCATCTGGGCGCCGATCGTGTGCACCGGGTTAAAGGCCGCCGTGGGGTTCTGGAAGATCATCGCCACGGCC
>JARXKQ010000077.1 GCA_030271555.1 Chloroflexota bacterium
ACTACGGCCACGGCGCGTATGGCATTGCCGCGGCGGCGGAGGTCTACTTCGGCGTCACGGACCTCAAGCTCCTCACGCCCGCCCAGGCAGCAATCCTCGCCGGTCTGCCCCAGTCGCCCAACACCTACGACCTCTACAAGTGGGCCGAAACCGACGCTGCCGGACAGCTGGTCGTACCCATCGCCCCGACCACGCTCCATCCGGAGGTCGCGGCGCCGGTCAAGCGGCGCAACAAGATCCTCGAGAACCTCGAGGCGGGCGACGGCCACTTCATACGCCTGACACCAGACCAGCTCGACCAGGCCCTGGCCGAACCGATCGTGTTGCACCCGCCCACGCCCTTCCAATTCAAGGCGCCGCAATTCGTCTTCTACATGAAGCACCAGCTCGACGCGCTCCTCGCCGACCGCGCGCCTGTGGAGCGCGGCGGTTACAGGGTGATCACCACGCTCGACATGAGCGCCCAGGGCCTCGCCGAGAAGTACGTCGCCGCGGGCACGATCGTGCCCAACCTGCCGACCGACCAGATGGAGGCGCAGATCGATCTCCAGGGCCTGGGCCAGGATCGCAGGTGGATCGAGGCGCTGCACAACACCGACATCCATAACGGCTCACTCGTGGCGCTGGATGCGCGCAGCGGCCAGATCCTGGCGTACGTGGGCAGCGCCGGCTACTACCGCGATGACCTCGCGTCACCCCAGTTCGATCCCAAGTACGACGTCGCCGGGACCGCGTATCGCCAACCGGGCTCGGCCTGGAAGCCCATCGTCTACGCGGCCGGCTTCGACGAGGGCCTGGTCACGCCGGGCACCCTGCTGCTGGACGTCGTGACTGAGTTCACGCGCGACTGGTTCCCGCACGACGCCGACCGGCGCGAGCGCGGCCCCGTCCTGATGCGTGACGCGCTCACCTACTCGCTCAACATCCCGGCGATCCGCGCGCTCGATCGCATCGGCGTCGACGCGGTGTCGACGCTCGCGACGAACATGGGCATCACCTTCCCGCGCGGCGACCGGCAGCTGTTCCAGGCCGGCCTTGCGGGGGCAATCGGTACGGTGGAAGTCAACCAGGTCGAGCTGACGTCCGGTTACGCGGCGCTCGCCAACGACGGCGTGCAGCTGCCCATCCAGACGATCCTGTCGATCACCGATGCCATCGGCAACCCGGTGCCGGTCACGCCTGAGGCGCCGCACCAAGTGGTCGGTCCGCAGTCCGCTTGGCTGATGAGCGACATCCTCAAGGATTCGACCGACCCGGCGCTGAACACCGTGTTCGGGCCGCGGCTGCAGATCGTCAACGGGCCGGTCGACCCGCTGGTGCCGGGCCGCGGCCGCCGGCCGGCCGCGGCCAAGACGGGTACCGCGAACGACTTGCGCGACCTGCTGGCGTTTGGCTATCTCGCGCCGCCGGCGGACCCGGCCGCGCCCCAGATCGTCGCTTCCGTCTGGACTGGCAACAGTGACCATTCGGCACCAAACGCGGCCGACTTCTCGATCGTCGCGGCAGATGGTCCGGGCCGCATCTGGTCGGCGTTCCTGCGCGAGCTGTCGCGCGCCTGGCCCGTGGCCGCGTTCCCGGCTCCCCCTGTGGGCGTGGTTCAGGCCACAATCGACGCCTGGTCGGGCGGTGCGCCCGGCCCGTGGACGCGCGACACGCGGACGGAGTACTTCATCGATGGCACGCAGCCCGGTGGCGCGCGCCAGGTGGATCCGCCGGGCCTGCTCTACACGCAAATGTGCAACAACCGCTGGTTTGTCGACATCACCAAGGTCGAGCCGCTTGCACCGCCGAGCTGGCAGTCGGCCGACGGCGGCTGGATGGCCCGTGCCCGGCTGGGCGTGGGCCACCGCGGCGAGGACGGCGGCGTCACGGCGCATCTCTTTGGGCGCACCGACTGGGGCGGCTTCATCGCGCCGATCGACTGCTCGCAGGCGCCGCAGCCCACGCCGCAACCCACGCCCGACCACACACCCGGGCCGGGACCCACGCCCACGCCACCGCCGGGGCCAACACCGCAGCCGACCGACGCGCCCACGCCCAAACCTACCGACCCACCGCCCACAGCTGCGCCCAGCTGACCTGCAACAGGGCTGATACGGGGTTGCCGTTCGCGCGGGAGCGCAGGTGAGCGGTGCTGACCGACCATCGTTCCACCTAGAAAGAGGAGGAATCAACGATGGTCGGAACAAACACAAAGAGCAGCACAACCTCGACGCGCAGTCATTCGGCGGACAGCGCCAACGGCAGTTCGCGTCTGCCAATGGACGCGGTGATCAGCGGCGCCCAGGGTGCGGCTGACGTCGCGCGCCAGACCGCCGGCCGGGCCGCGGCCGCGCTACCCGACGCGGTTGCGGGCGCGCAGGTCTACGCCCGCGACACGCAACACGCGCTCGAAGGCATGGACGATCAGACGCTGTTGGCCGGCACGACGTTCTCGTTGGGTCTGGGCATTGGCTTATTCGTCGGCGGCGCGCATCGCTTGCTGGTCGTGGCCGCCCTCGTGCCGGCCGGCGCGATGGCGATGACGCTGCTGGGCCGCAAGGATGCGTAGCGGCATCCGCACACCGTGCGGAGGCTGCCAGCCGACGCGCAGCAGCGGCCAGAAGGCCGTCTGCGGAGCCGGAACTGTGGAGCCGCGAGCGGCGCGATTGAAGAGCTAGACCCCTAAGGAAAGAGCTAGCCCCGGAGGGCTAGCTCTCTTAAGGGTTAGGTTGGAACCGCCTGCTGGGTTAGGCAGTAACTGGCGCTGGCGTCCCGGTCGTCGAACCCGACGAACCTGCGCCCGCCGATCCTGTCGTCGAGTCGGTTGAAGTCGGCGACGGCGTCGAAGTCGTCGTCGACCCGCCGCCGTGATGGGTGCTCGAGTCGCCCAGGTTGCCCTCGGTGTCGAGCACGTAACCGATTCCCTGGAAGGTCTTGATGGGACCGGCCTCGCCGGGCGCCGCACCAAGCTTCCGGCGCACCCGTGAAATCCAGACTCGCAGGTACTGCAGGTCGTCGCGGTATTCGGGGCCCCAGACCTTCGTCAGGAGCTCGGTGTGGAGCACGACCTTGCCCGCGTGCGCCGCGAGGTGCTGCAAGAGCAGCCACTCGGTCCGGCTGAGCGACACGAGCTCGCCGCCCTTGCGCAACAGCCGCCGCTCGAGGTCGATCTCGATGTCGTCGAACGCGACGATGCCGGCGCCCGGTGCGACGCCGCTAGCGCGGCGGAGTACGGCGCGTACGCGCGCGGCCAGCTCATCGGGATGGAAGGGCTTGGCGACGTAATCGTCGGCACCCAGGTCGAGGCCCTTGGCCTTGTCACTGGTCGAGCCTTTGGCGGTGAGCAAGATCACCGGCACGGGCCGCCACTCGCGCAGCTGGCGCATGACCTCGATGCCGTCGAGGTCGGGCATGACGATGTCCAAGAGAACGATGTCCGGCCTGATTTCCTCGGCCTTCTTGAGCGCCTCCTCGCCGCAACTGGCGGTGACAACGCGGAAACCCTCATCGTGCAGGGTCATGGCTACGAGCTTGGTGATGCGCGGCTCATCATCGGCCACAAGCACCAAAGGTTGGCTGTTCACGGCACCTCCTTGAGTGGCCTCCAGACTACGGCCGGAACACAAGGAATCAGGCCCGCGCGGTCTATCGAACGCGTTACAAACTGAAATGGTTATTGCAGTTTCTTTGGGCCGATTGACAGTCCGGGCAGGCGATCGGTGCCGCTAGGCTGCGTCCGGCGATGAGAGGTCAAGCGTTTCTGTGGTTCGTCCGCGGCGTCGGCCTGGCGTTTGGCGTGGCGCTGACCGTCGTGCTGCTTTACGGCGTGGTGTTGAGCGCGCGGGTGCTGGTCCTCGTCTTCCTCGCGCTGCTCCTGGCGTCAGGCGTCGAACCGCTCATCGAACGAGTCCGGACGAACAGTCCGCTGGGCCGCGGCGCGGTCTTGCTGCTTGTTTACGCGGCCATCTTCGCGGGCGTTGCGCTGGTTGCGCTGCTGGTGGTGCCGAGCGCCGTGGGCCAATTCAGCGACCTTGGCGCACGCATCACGCCGCTCCTCGACAACGCCCGCGAGTGGGCGCGTAACGTCGAGCCGCACGCGCTGTCAGTCAGCCTCGTGGGCCTCGTTGACACCGTCGCGCGGGTGCTGGTACCAACCGGGGCTGCGGCGCCCGACGCGGACCAGCTGATCGCGCTGGGCCTGACATTTGCGGAGGTCGTGATCAGCACGATCGCCGTGCTGACGATGATCTATTTCTGGTTGACCGAACGCGCTCGGCTGCAGCGCTTCTTCCTCGCGCTGCTGCCCGCCGACAGGCGCGGCGGCGCCCGCGAAGCGTGGAACGAGATGGAGCTCCAGCTGGGCGCCTGGGTGCGCGGCCAGCTCATCCTGATGGGTTCAGTCGGTGTCGCGACGACCATTGCCTATTTCCTGATCGGCCTCGAGGGTGCGCTGCTGCTGGGCCTCATCGCCGCCTTGGCTGAGGCCATTCCACTCGTCGGCCCCGCGCTGGGTGCCGTACCGGCGTTGATCGTCGCCGCGCTCACGGGGCGGATCGAGGTCGTGATCCTGGTCGCGGTGGTGTACGTGATCATCCAGATCGTCGAGGGCAACATCCTCGTGCCGCTGGTCATGCGCAACACGATCGGCATTCCGCCGCTGCTTGTCGTCATCAGCATCCTTGCCGGCGCGGCGATCGCCGGCGTACCCGGCGCCCTGCTGTCCGTGCCTATTGCGGCCGCGCTGCTCGTCGTCGTGGAGCGCCTCCAGGCACGCGATGAGCCTGTGCCACTGTCGGCTTCGCAACCGTCTGCGGGCGAGCCTGTCGAGTCGAGTTGAAAGACACCTGACAGCCGATCCCGAGGCATATCGCAACAGGCGTAAGCCGTTGTCGACGATTCTGGCGCAATGGATAACCAGCAGCAGCTTCCGAACCAGCCGGATGGTGGTTCGCATCAGCCCGGCCAAGACAACGCGCCCGACGCGGGCGACCTGCGTCGTCTGGGCGAAGAGGGCGGTCCGATAGGCCTCAGGGTCGGACGTAATCCGGCCAACCTGGGCGATGAGGTGCCGGAAGAAGCGGATGTGACCTTGCCGCAGTTGGAACCAAGCACAGCGGAGATGTGAGATGACCAGCTTGGAAGTCGTTGATCGCCGCAAGGGCTCGTACGGCAGCCCGGGCGGCAGCGACACCCGCGCCGGCCGGACGATGATCGAGCCATTGATGCAGTTCTCGCTCGATCTCGAGGCCGATTCATTACGGCTGGAGCCCGAATACCGCACAGGCGACCGCAACTCGCGCACTCTGACCAAGGAGACTGACCTGCGCGTGCTGATGACCGTCCTGCGCGAGGGCGCCGCGCTCGATAAGCAAGACGGCGACGCGCGCGCGACAGTGCAGATCATCGATGGCACGGCCACGCTCGAAGTCGACGGTGCCGAGGCACACCTTGAGCCCGCCGAGGTGGCCGTCGTTGATAGGGGCCATCCCTGGGTGCTCCGGGCCGATTCGGACTGCGCCGTGCTGCTGACCATCGCCTGGCCGCGGGAGAAGGTCGGCGTTTAGCGCCTAACCTGAGCGGCGCGATGTCGCTCGACAAGTACAACAAGAAGCGCGACTTCAAAAAGACGCCCGAGCCGGCGGGTGTCGTTGGCGCACCACCCAAGGGGTCGCGCCGGTACGTCGTTCAGCGCCACCGCGCGACGCGACTGCACTACGACTTCCGGCTCGAGATCGACGGCGTGCTCATGTCGTGGGCGGTGCCGCGCGGCCCATCGCTGAACCCGGCCGATCGGCGCATGGCGGTCCACGTGGAGGACCATCCCCTCTCCTACTTCGACTTCGAGGGCGTGATCCCCAAGGGTGAGTACGGCGGCGGCGATGTCATCGTCTGGGACTGGGGCACGTTCGAGTCGGAAGAGACGAGTGATCCGGGCAAGGCCGTCGAGAACGGCGAGCTCAAGTTCGCGCTCAACGGCGAGAAGCTCCACGGCCGCTTCACCATCGTGCGGACGCGCGGCTACAACAAAGGCCAGGACGACTGGCTGCTCATCCACAAGAAGGACGCGTTCGCCGACCCGAGCTGGGATGTTGACGCGCTTCCGCGATCGGTCAAGACCGGACGCACGAACGAGGAGGTCAAGGAAGGCCGCGACG
>JARXKQ010000078.1 GCA_030271555.1 Chloroflexota bacterium
GGTCTACACGCGCACCGCGGTCATCGATCAGCTGTTCAGCTACGGCACCGTGCCCACCGCGGACACGCCGCTGCTGCTGGGGTGGCGCAGCGGTTCAGTGGTCAATGTCGATCTCTATGGGGAGACACCCAACCGCGTGGGCGACGCGCTCTACATCATTTCGCTGGGCATCAGCCTCGACGCCAACCAGGTTTTCGCCAATCAATCGATGCGCCGCACGGTCGTCGCGACAGACGCGAGCCAGGCGTGGGGCGATCAGAACGGCCTATACCTGTCGCACGGCACGATGACCGTCGAGAACCGGCCCATCTCGTTCAGTGGCACCTTCAACGCGTCACTGCTGGAGATCGCGCTAACCCAGGGCGACATCACGAGCCTCATTGGCAAGGGCGGGTTCATCGAGCCGCTCCCCGCGGACGAGCAGCCCGACCAGGCCGACCCGGCGACCAACGGATCAGCCCAGCCAACCCCCACGCCCGACCCGAACGCCACACTTGATCCCAACGCCACCCCAATCCCACCGGGTAAGCCGGGCGGAGGCCCGGTTCCCGCACCCATGCCGTTCGGCCTTCCGGCACTGCAGCTGTTCGACCACGTCAGTCAGCTGTGGGTCGAGTTCCCGGCCTTCAACCCGTCAGTGCCGCACCGGATCAGCAATCCTGAGCGCTACGTGGACAATGCCGGCACGGTGCTCATGCGCTTCGTCAATCGTGCTGAGGCAGGCCAGTTCGGCGAGGAGCAGGTCTACTTCCAGCTCGCGACTCGGATCGAAGGCACGATCGAATGAGCATCGCGGTTCGAACCGACGGTCTCACCAAGCGCTACGGGCGCAGCACCGCCGTCGCCGGCGTCCAGCTCGAGATCGAATCGGGCGAGATCTTTGGCCTGGTAGGCCCTAACGGCGCGGGCAAGACAACGACGCTGCGCATGCTCGCCACGCTGCTCCCGCCGACCGCGGGCGACGCCGAGATAGGCGGCCATTCAGTGCGGCGCGACCCTGACGGGGTACGGACCGTGATCGGCTACATGCCCGACACCTTCGGCGTCTACGACGACATGCGCGTGTGGGAATACCTCGACTTCTTCGGGCGCTGCTACGGCATGACAGCCGCGCGGCGTCGCCAGATGATCGGCGACCTGCTCGAGCTGGTCGATCTCGCCGACAAGAAGGGCGAGTACGTGCAGGACCTGAGCCGCGGCATGCAGCAGCGGCTGTGCCTTGCCCACGCCCTCGTCCACGACCCGCAGGTGCTGCTGCTCGACGAGCCGGCGTCAGGTCTCGATCCGCGCGCCCGCGTCGAGCTGCGCGAGCTCTTGCGCGAGCTGCGCGCCCTGGGCAAGACGATCCTGATCAGTAGCCACATCCTGCCTGAGCTCGAAGAGCTATGCACCAGCGTCGCGATCATCGACCACGGCCGGTTGCTCGCCAGCGGCCGCGTCGAGGACATCGCCGATCGCTTCCGTGTTGGCGGCGTGTACCGCGCGAACGTCCTGGGCAGCGACGAGAAGGTGGGCCACGCGGAGCAGATCTTCGCCGGATTGAAGGACGTCGTTTCGGTCGTGCGGCGGCCGGGCGGATTGCTCGAATTGGCGCTGCGCGGCGACGAGAACACGGCCGCGACCGTACTTTCTGGCGCAATCCGCGGCGGGGTCAAGCTGTCCAGCTTCGCGCCGGCCGCGAGCGATCTCGAAGAGCTGTTCCTGCAGATCACCAATACACCGGAGGTACACGCATGACCGCGCTCGCGGCCGGCCTCGCGCAACGGGGTGGTCGCATCGGCGGCCGCGTCGGACACGCCCTGGGCCGTTTCTGGTCGGGCATCAGTGCGGTATCGATCAAGGAGCTGCGCGGCCGCATGCGCGGCCGGCGCGCGTTCGTCGTCCTGACGATCTACCTGCTGCTCCTGGGCCTCTTCGCTTTCGCGATCTACGTCTATCTCAAGCAGCAGGCCGCGACCACGCTCATCAACAACGGCTTTGGCAACGGCTTCCCGCCGCCCGACTTTGGCGGTTTCCCCGGAACCGGCCAGACGCTCGGCAACGGCACGGCGCTGTCCGCGGGCATAGGCCACGGCATCTTCGGCGGCCTGCTCATCCTCGAGACGCTGCTCGTGCTCGTCCTCGCGCCGGCATTCACGACGGGCGCGATCTCGCTCGAGCGTGAGAAGCAGACGCTCGACCTGCTCGTCACGACGCCGCTCTCGACGCTGGGCATTGTCATCGGCAAGCTGTTCAGCGCGCTGGTCTACGTATTCCTTCTGATCATCGCGTCGATCCCGCTGGCGAGCCTCGTCTTTGTTTTCGGCGCCGTGGGCCCGGACGATCTCGTGCGGGCGTACCTTTTCCTGTTCGCGCTCGCCTTCGGCATGGGCGCTCTTGGACTGTTCGTGTCAGCGCTGGTTCGGCGCACCCAAACAGCGACGGTGTTGACGTTCGTGCTGGTGCTCGTGCTGTCAATCGGTACCGCAGCCGCCCACCAGTTCTGGCAGGTCGCGGCACGCTCCACTTCGTCGTCGAGCGGCCTTCTGTTGACGTCGCGTTCAGGCCGCGCGCCTGAAGCCCTGCTGTGGCTCAACCCGTTCGTGGCCGATCTCGACATGGTGTGCGCCACGGCGCCGGACACCTATCACCTGTCGTGCGAGTACGTGAGCGGCGTCACCGGCCGGCCCTACTTCGGCTCGCCGACCAACACCCAGACATTCCCCGGCGTCCTCAAGGGCGCGCCCGTCCCTTCGGTCCCCTTCCGCGGCGGCGGCGGCGTGATCGTCAATGACAGCGGTGCTGGGGTGGCCCCGGAGACAGCCCCGCCCGTGCCTGTAGCGGGGGTCGACTGCGCGCCCAACGTGCGCTGCGCGATGCCGCCGGAGACCGGCGCCAACCAGGCGCTGTCCTTCGGCTTCCCGCGCGACACCTTCTGGCCCAAGAGTGCGACCGCGTTCCTCGTCCTGGGCGTCGTTCTCACGTTGCTTGCCTCGCAACTTGTTTCGCCCACTCGGCGTCTACGTATCTCGCGCCCCAAGTTCAGGCGCCCGCAGCCGCCCAAGACCATCGAACCTGACGAGCCCGTCGCCGTGGAGAACGCGTCATGAGTCTTGACCCGCAACTGCTCGACATCCGCCGATCGCTGGCTCGTTTCCGCCGCCGCGTGTGGCTGCGCCGCATCGTCCGCGACGGCACGCTCATCCTCGCCGCGGTCGTCGTCGCCGAGCTCATCATCGCGGTCGTCGCCCGGCTGATGCCCTTCCAGTGGCACGCCATCTCGTCGGTCGCGGTCATCGCACTGGGTGTCGTGGCGCTGTTGATCGACGCGATCCGCGTCCGCCCCACGCTGGCTGAGGCCGCACTGGCGGTCGACTCGGAGGACGGCCTGGCCGATCGGGTCTCCACTGCCCTGTCGCTGGCCACCACGTCGCCCGACCTGGCGTCTGACGAACCCATTGCGAACGATGGCACCGACTCGGAGCCGACCACTTACGCGCGCATGGTCCGCCTGCAGCGGCGCGACGCGCTGGCTTATCTCAACTCGGCCGATCCGCGCGGTTTGCGCATCCCGCTGCCGCGCAAGCAGAGCGCGACATCAGTGCTCGCCGCGCTGTTGCTCGTGCCGGCGCTGCTGCTGCCCAACATTCAGAACGACATCCTCAACCAGCGTGAGCAGCAGCGCGCATCCGCTGAGAACCAGGCGCAGCGCCTCGATGAGACGGCCGATCGGCTCAATGAGGGCCGCACGGCGCCAGATCCGCGCGTGGACATCGCCCAGGAGCTGCGCGACCTCGCCCAGCAGCTGCGCGACCACCCGGAAGACCTGCAGGCCAACCTGGCGCGGCTCGGCTCGCTCGAGGACGCGCTCCGGTCGCGCATCGATCCTGCCAATGAACAACGAGCTGCCGCGGTCACGTCGCTCTCGCGCTCCCTGAGCCGTTCCTCTACCGGCAGCGACAGCAATCCGCAGGGCAACCCCCAACAGACCCAGCAAGACCTCAAGGACCTCGCCAACCGCCTCCCGCAGATGACCGATCAGCAGCGCCAGGAGCTGGCGCGCGAGCTTTCACAACAGGACTCGACGGCGCGGCAGGCCGGCGGCGACGCACAGACTGCCCTTGCCGACGCGGTCCGCGCCATCCAGAGCGGCGACAGCCAGGCCGCGACCGACGCGCTCAATCGACTTGGCGACGCGCTGGCGCGCGCGCAGGAGCAGACCGATCTCAATCGCGACGTCGCGCGCGCGGCGTCGGACCTGCAGCAGGCACGACGCGATCTGGCCAACGCCGGCCAGCAGGGTCAGCAGGGCCAAGGCCAGGGCCAGCAGCCGGGACAGAGCCCCGGCCCGGGCCAGGGTCAAGGCCAGCAGCCGGGACAGAGCCCGGGTCAGGGTCAAGGCCAAGGTCAAGGCCAAGGTCAGGGTCAGGGTCAAGGCCAGGGTCAAGGCCAAGGTCAGGGTCAAGGCCAAGGTCAGGGTCAAGGCCAAGGTCAGGGTCAAGGCCAGGGCCAGGGACAGGGACAGGGCCAGGGCTCGCTCGGCGGCGGCGGTTCGAATGCCCGTTACCTGGGTAGCGGCAACGGCGGTCAGTCGGGCTTCCGCGGCCCCACCAACGGCAACCGCCAGTTCGGCACCGGCAACCTCGACAGCGTCTATGCCGACTTCAATCGGCTGGGCCTGCCCGGTGATCCGTCGTACATCCCCGGCACCGGTGGCGACGGCCAGGTCCAGCAGGGGCAGGGCCAGGGCCAGGGCACCGACAACCAGTCGGAGGTTCCGTACACCAGCGTTTTCCAGGACTTCTACGACTTCGCGATCACCAGCCTGGATCGATCGTACGTCCCGCTCGACGTCAAGGACTACGTGCGCGACTACTTCAGCTCGCTCAACCCCGGCGCGGGGCAGTAGGAGGCAGTCACGATGGCACAGTCGACACTCGATGCCAAGCCAGCCGAGCTCTCCGTAGAGAAGTTCTCCGATCGTGCGCGCGCGATCGAGACGGAGGTCAAGTCGGTCATCGTCGGCCAGGACGCGCTCGTCCGCCAGACATTGATATGCCTGATCGCCAACGGCCACGCCCTTCTCGAGGGAGTGCCCGGCCTGGGCAAAACGATGCTCGTGAAGACGGTCGCGGACGTCATCGACTGTTCCTTCAACCGCATCCAGTTCACACCCGACCTGATGCCGGCCGACATCGTCGGCACCAACATCCTGGTCGAGGAAGGCGGCACGCGGCAATTCCGGTTCCAGCCGGGGCCCGTGTTCGCCAACCTGCTGCTCGCCGACGAGATCAACCGCGCGACGCCCAAGACGCAGAGCGCCCTGCTTGAGGCGATGCAGGAGCAGCAGGTGTCGGTCGCGCGCGACAGGCACAAGCTCGAGCCGCCGTTCTTTGTCCTGGCGACGCAGAACCCGCTCGAGATGGAAGGCACCTACCCGCTGCCTGAGGCGCAGCTCGACCGCTTCCTCTTCAAGCTCTGGGTGCCCTTCCCTTCCGAAGAGGACCTGGTCGAGATCATGGAGCGGACGACCGGCACGAAGACACCGACTGCGGGCAAGGCCGCCAATGCCGCAGAGGTCGTCGAGATGCAGCGCCTGGCGCGCAGCGTTCCGATCGCGCCGCACGTGACCGCGTACGCGGTGAGCGTGCTGGCGGCGACTCACCCAGACTCGCCGCGCGCGCCCGAGCTCGTCAAGTCATACGTTCGCTACGGCGGGTCGCCTCGTGGCGCTCAGGCGCTTGTCCTCGCCGGCAAGATCCACGCCCTGCTCGAGGGCCGCTACAACGTCGCGACGGACGACGTCCGCGCGGTCGCCCTGCCCGCGCTGCGCCACCGCGTGATCCGCAACTTCGAGGGAGAGGCCGAGGGCATCACCAGCGACGCGATCGTGCGCGCGGTGCTCGACGCCGTTCCGCCGCCCAGCGTCGACTAGCCATGGCGCGGGCCAGCATTCATGCCCGGGCTGCGGGGCAGCCCGCCTTCGCGTCGGCCATATCGTCACAGGGCGGTCTTACTGCCCGAGGACCGCGCCTCCGTGCAGGATTCGTGCACACTTTTGCCGCAGAAAGCCCGAATCGGCCAGGATCGCGGCCTTTAAG